>CAZRUU010000195.1:0-2671 GCA_964603235.1 uncultured Syntrophaceae bacterium
CTTACAATGGACTCATCCTGGAAATCCTTCGTTCATTCTATGGAAGCACGCCTGTTTCCGGAGCGATCACTCCTTTCATAAAAGAGGCGCAATGGGGGGATATTTTTACTTTTCTTCGTTTCCACAGGCTTCTTCCCATTGCCTATCATGTGCTGTCCGGCACTGAACTCTGGGAGACGATTCCGAACGAGTTCAAAGAGGGTGTAAAGCAGGCGTCTTTTGAGAATACGGCGCTTATTCTCCTCCTTGGAAATTTGATGGATGCCGCTGTATCGGCTTTAGAAGATGCCCGAATCCCCTTTTATATTATTAAGGGACCCGCCGTTGCTCTCGAATTCTATCGTCCCAGCGATTTGAGACCGTACACCGATATCGATATCGTTATTCCATTTAGCAGTTTTAGTGATGCCAATGCGGTACTGAACGATTTGGGCTTCTCCTCGCGGGGAAGGTTTTTTACAAAAGAATATTTTGATTCGGTTCATTTTTCAAATGACCAATATCCCGGGTTTTGTATCGATCTTCAATGGGAATCCGTTACATCAATTTGGACGAGAGAGCCTTTTTTGAGCAGTAAGGAAGTATGGGATCAAATACGACTGCTGGAAACATCCGAAAGCAAGCATATTCCTGTCCTGGCGCCAATGTTTCTGATCCCTTTTCTATGCACCCACCTCGTTTTTCACCACCCCATGGCGCTTCTTATTCATTTGATGGATCTAGCTCTTGCTGTTCGAGACAGCGAGTCGGATCTGCCCTGGGATGAGTTTGTTCGATGGGTAAGATACAAGAAACTGGGAAAGCCGGTCTATCATTCTCTCAGGTGGACCAGGGATATATTAGATGTTGCGATACCATCAGCCGTCCTCGACGCATTACAACCAGGAGCGGTAGAGAGGCATTTCTTTCCCTTTCGCCGGATTGCCTCAAGACATGGGAATATGCCGGAATTTTTGGAGAGGGCGATTAAGTTTCCTCTTATAGAGGGCTGGAAGAACAAGACTCGCTCTATTACTTCATATTGCGAGATGTTTTATCAGGGTACAAAAAATGAATGAAGCTATGGTGTGAGTCGCCATTGTGTTGCATAAATCGGCTGAAAAAAGGGAGAGTAAAAATGAACCGATTGGAAAGCTTTTTTACAAAAAGTGAAAAAATAGCCTGGAGAGTTGTCGAAGAGGATAGCGTTATTCTCAACCTCGACACCGGGTATTATTACACTTTGAACGAAGTGGGGAGATTCCTCTGGGAGTCTCTTGATGGAAAGAAAAAACTTTCCGCTATTCATAAAGAAATTCTCGATCATTATGACGTGGATTCTGAAACCGCGAAAAGCGATATCTTGGAACTCATAGATAATCTCCTGAAGGAAGGACTGGTTGAAATCCATGAATCGCCTGAGGAAGGTTTTTCTTCTCCTGCAACCCCGTAACGGGATCGCTGTTATAGAACTTTTGATTCTCCTTGTCCTTATTTCATTCAAGATCAATCGCCACTCGCTTCCCGCTCTCCTGCGTATTTTGGATCGAGAAGGGGAGAAAAACGGGCATCTCGGAACAGAAGATAGGGGAATGGCCCAATTATACTGGGAAATGCTGAGTTTTCTCCTGGCGCAATGTATGAAGGTGAAGCGTCCCTGCCTCTTTCGGTCCCTCGTCCTTTTTTCCTATTACCGGAGAAAGGGAATCGATATTCATGTCGCATACGGCATCCGAAAGGATCAAGGACATCTTGATGGACACAGCTGGCTCGTTTTCGAAGAATCCCCCTTTCTGGAGAAGACTGATCCCATTGAATCCTTTGCCGTTCTTTATGTTTACCCATGAGGTTTGCGATGAAAGAAGCATCCTTTGATTCTTTTCTTAAAAAAATTCGGCGCTACGGAATTCCTTTCAACACCGTTTTCGAGTTGACGTCGAAGTGTAACTTATCCTGCATCCATTGCTATCAGAAGCAAGTGGAGAACGAATTAACCTTCCAAGAGATCACATCAATCCTTGGGCAGCTGAAAGATGCAGGCTGTCTGAAGATTATCTTCACGGGAGGGGAACCGACCCTGCGAAAAGACTTCAAGGATATATATCGGGACGCTCATGAAAAGGGCTTTGCCATTACGGTTTATACGAATGGGACGCTCCTCTGCCCAGAGACCCTGCGCCTGCTGGCCGACCAATCTCCCCTGGCTGTTGAATGCAGCCTCTATGGAGCCACCGCTGAGACTCACGACGGAATTACGGGGGAAAGCGGCTCTTTTGATACGACACTCCGAAACCTTCGATGGATGAAAGAGGCGGGAATCCATGTTGTCGTAAAAACAGTCGTCATGACAATGAATTTGCAGGAATTGGGTTTAATAAGGGATATGACGACAGATCTCGGTATTACCTTTCAGCCCACATTCCGGATCTTTACTCCGGCTGATCCGCAACGATCTGTGTCTCATCTGCGGGTTTCATCGGAAGATATTCAAAATTCGGTTTCAGAGAAATCCTATGATTCGCCATTGATAGACGGGGATGAAAACCGGGAAAAGGAAGAGTTTCTGTGTAATGCCGGCAGAGACTCCTGTTGCATTGGATCGGACGGGGAGGTTTATCCCTGCACCGTACTCCGCGTTAAGTGCGGAAATTTACGGGAACAGTCCTTTCAGGAGATATGGCAGGATTCACCG
>CAZRUU010000196.1:0-2665 GCA_964603235.1 uncultured Syntrophaceae bacterium
CCGGTGGAACAACGCCCATGTTTCCGGCAACCGGCTCAACGATAACACACGCGATTTCATCACTATACCGGTCCACCGCGGATCTTACAGCTTCGATATCGTTATAGGGAACAGTAATCGTTAATTTCGCAAGCTCTTCAGGCACACCTGGACTGCCGGGTATGCCCAGTGTCGCGACGCCTGATCCCGCCTTTACCAGGATCGAATCGGAATGGCCGTGGTAACACCCCTCGAATTTTATGATTCTGTTTCTCTTTGTGTATCCACGGGCAAGCCTGATCGCGCTCATCGCAGCCTCGGTTCCGGAACTGACCATCCGCACCATATCGATCGACGGGATTGCATCGACAACAAGTTTTGCCATCTCGATCTCCATCTCTGTCGGAGCGCCATAACTTGTGCCCTTTTCCGCGGCCTGCTTTATCGCATCCACCACTGCAGGGAAGGCGTGTCCAAGGATCATCGGTCCCCATGAACCGATGTAGTCTATATATTCCCGCCCATCAACATCGTACACCTTCGAACCTGAAGCCCTGTTTATAAATACCGGGGCGTATCCGACCGACCCGCAGGCGCGCACAGGACTGTTTACACCACCCGGAATGTATCTTTGCGCCTTCTGAAAAAGTGACCTTGATGTATCCATCTAAAAATACTCCATACTATTCTTTTTGAATTCCTCAAGACTCCTGAGAATTTTGTATTTCCCGATGCCGATAGCCGAAGAGATACCTGCTACAAATTCCTCCATTCTGTCTTTATCAGAGGTTTCTTCCGGATCTTCCGCTGACAGATGTACCATAGTGAAGAGGTTGTATACACCCTCAAGGGCAGGCGCTCTCTCGTAACAATGGGTTATCTCCTTGTAAGAAGCCAGGAGAAATCCTGCCTCTTCACATCTCTCTTCCGGAACGGCCCATACGACCATGGCATTCTCGGAGAAACCGGCGTCGCGGTGTCTCAGCACCGCGCCGAATCTGCGTATGATTCCTTTTTCTTTCAACCTCTTCAGGACATCGATAACATCTTTCCCACTTATCCCGATTCTTTTCCCGATGGCGTCAAAAGGCCTTTTTTCGAGTGGAATATCTCCCTGTACTTGCTCCGCGATTTTTTTTTCTAAGTTTATAAGTGCGGACATAAAATTCAATACCTTCCAATTTCCATCCAAAGGGTAAGAGGATACCACACGCAGACATTTTATGACAAATTTTATGACAAATATTTCTTGACAACTGCTGCGTCCACAGTTAGATAGAGCGGGCTGGTTTTTTTGTGCTAATCCTGTTCTGGCAAATATAGAAAGCCTGGAGCAGGGTTATATCACGGGAAACAGGCAAACACTACATCGGGGGTATTTTAGTATGAGACAATCTTTAAAAAGTGTTACCATTTTTATGATCAGCATGGGATTTATACTCATAACCGCTGCTATTGCGGTCGCGGCTGAGGCTTCACCTGACAACATCATAAGCAACAAAGCTTTGATCGTCGCGTGCAGCATTATCGGTGCCGCCATTGTTATGGGGTTTGGCACGCTCGGTCCCGCCTTGGGGATGGGGGGGGCAACTAGCGGCGCACTGGGTGCAGTTGGCAGAAACCCTGACGCTCATGGTAAGATTATGCTTACCATGCTGGTTGGTTTGGCGATGATAGAATCCATTGCAATCTACGCACTGGTGATAGCGTTGGTTATAATCTACGCCAATCCGCTGCTCAAGTTCATGGGCGTATAGTATTTAATCAGTCTTTATCCTTTATCGAAAAGGGGGAGGAACGAATAAAAAATGTTTCCTTCCCCCTTTATACTTCTACAACCTTCGAGCGCAGGGCCTTTTTCTCAGATTGGATGTGTTTTAATCTGAGTACTTTTTCCTTTGCCTTCTTTGACCGCCTCTTTTTCTGCCGTCTTATCTTTTCAACCTTCTGACGCTGCAGGCTTGCCTTTCCTTTCTTTATTCGCTCTATTCTATCAAGCAGTATGCGCCTCGCAAGAAACCGGTTCAGTTCCCGGGAGCGCTCCTGCTGACACTTCACCGAAAGCCCGGTTGGAATATGCATGAGAAATACACATGAGGATGTCTTGTTCACCTTCTGCCCCCCAGGCCCGGATGCCCTGACAAAGGTCTCGCGAAGGTCTTCCTCCTTTACGCCCAGTTTCTCCATGCGCACGGAAAGTGTGTCTTTTTTTCTTTGTGATGCATCCATATTTGAATGATACTCTTCCATTACCAATGAATGTAAAGGTATTTGGTTCTTCTCTAATTTAGTGGGAGAAGAGGGTCCAGCCGTTTCTCTTCCTTTCACCCCCCAATCCTATACCCTTTGAGCCCTTCCATTATTAACTGTAGATAACGCACTTATTTTGTCTTATTTAACTACAACTAATCGGGAAATGCTCCTCTTTCTTCTCCTTGACACGTTTTTGCATATTTGTCTATAGTAGCAATACTATGTTCAATGCTTGTCTTATAAACGACCCCTCATCTGATCCCGGGGTCTATGTAAAATTCAAGTACAAAAGCGAGGCTGCCCTCTTCGACCTCGGAGAGATATATCGACTTCAGCCGAGACAAATCCTCAAGGTTAAACATGTCTTCATCTCTCACACCCATATGGATCACTTCATCGGCTTTGATCATCTCCTGAGAATCTGTCTCGGAAG
>CAZRUU010000197.1:0-2641 GCA_964603235.1 uncultured Syntrophaceae bacterium
ACGTATAGCCGGACTCCGAGAAGAAATCCGGAACATCCTCCATGGTCAGAAGCAGCGCTTTCTTTCCCTGGCTTGCCAGGACAACCGCCGCTATAAGAGAGGCGGGGTCATTTCCTAATACAATGGTGTCATACATAGTTTCATCACCCGACTCATAATCGACAAATTACGGTTTCCAGCCCGTCCTTAATTCTGTCCGATGATATGACGCGGATGCCTTTCTTTGCAAGGAGTGCCGATGTAACGCCCGATCCCTGTGCGATAGAGCCGTTTCTCTTTATATAATAAACGCCGCAGGACGGACTTTTCTCCTTCATTATCGCGGTTGAGATTTCCAGTAGTTCCACGAGGCGTATAACCTCATTTGCTCCCCGCAGAAAACAGTCCGTAACATCGCTGCCGGAGGCGGAGAGAATCCTTGATCTTCCCTCAATCACATCCAGGCCATCCCCGTCGATTATCTCAGAGGGAGTGCGTGGTGTCGAGAGCCCTCCGAGCTGTTCCGGGCAGATTGGCACAAAGAGTTTTCTTAAAGCGCACGAAATCAGATCTTCATCAGGACGGCTTTTCCCGTCATATCTGCAATTGAATCCCAGGAGGCAAGCACTAACCACAATCATATTAAAAATCTTCCAGTGGAGGATTATGTGTACTGTGTGTTTCCGTCGTATAGGAGTTTGTTATATGTACCTTACGCCCGTAAATCTGAAGTCTTCCCTCCGCGTAAAACTGAATTGCCTGAGAATAGATCCTGTGTTCCTCTTTTAATATTCTTTGTTGGAGAATGTCAGCCGTGTCTTCGTTGTACACGGGAACAACCGCCTGGATAATGATAGGCCCCGTATCAACCCCTTCATCGGCGAAATGGACCGTGCACCCGGAAAACTTTACGCCATAGTCAAACGCTTTTTGCTGGACGTGAAGACCTGGGAAAGAGGGGAGAAGGGCCGGATGTATATTCATTATCTTTCCGGAAAAAGTCTTCAAGAGTACGGAGGTAAGTATTCTCATAAACCCCGCCATTATAACAAGATCTACCGAATGGCTCTTTAAAATGGCAATAATCTCCCGGTCACATTCCTCCCTTGTGGTAAAATCTTTATGACTGATAACAACAGCTGGTATATTGTGGTCTTTTGCCCGATCCAGCGCCCGGATACCGGGGACATTACTTATAACCACACGTATAACCGCGTCCAGTTTTCCCGATTCAACATTGTCTATAATGGCTTGAAGGTTGGAACCACTACCGGATACCAGCACGGCCAGATTTATTTTTTTCATTTCTCTACTCGAATGTTACAACCGGACTCTCTTTTCCCCTGTCTGTGATATGGCCGATTATGTGTGCTTCTTCCCCAAGCGCTTTCAGACGCTCAACAATCTCTTTTGAGTCTTTTGCCGGAACGATGATTGTCATCCCGATGCCCATGTTAAATACTCTGAACATCTCGGACTCATCAACACCACCCATATCCTGAACGATTTTAAAGATGGGAAGGGGATTCCACGTTGACTTATCTATAACGGCACCACAGCGCTGCGGAAGTATCCTGGGAATGTTTTCTGTAAGCCCTCCGCCCGTTATATGAGCTATCCCTTTAATGTTGAAGTTTTTTACAAGATTAAGGATGGGCTTTACGTAAATCTTTGTCGGGCGGAGAAGTTCCATGCCGATGGAACCTTCAAGACCTTCTATCTTATCATTGATATCAAGGCCGGTCTGTTTGTCGAACAATACTTTCCGGACGAGTGAATAACCGTTGCTGTGGATTCCGTTCGATGTCAGACCTATAATAGTGTCGCCCACACTGATGTCGGAACCATCGATAAGGTTGTCATATTCAACAACACCTACACAGAAACCCGCCAGGTCATATTCATTGTTCTTGTAGAATCCGGGCATTTCAGCGGTTTCACCGCCTATAAGCGCGCACCCTGCCTCGGTGCAGCCTTTTGCTATGCCTTCGACTATCTGTACACTTGTTTCAAGACTCAATTTTCCGGTAGCTATATAATCCAGAAAGAAGAGGGGCTCCGCGCCCTGCACTATCAAATCGTTGACGCTCATTGCGACGAGGTCGATGCCCACGGTATTGTGTATGTCCATCATATGGGCTATCCTGAGTTTTGTTCCCACCCCATCGGTTGCTGAAACAAGCAGAGGGTTTTTGTATTTGGCGGTATCCAGGTGGAACAAGCCCCCGAAACTGCCTATTTCCCCCACGGTTCCCTTGCGCATAGTGGGCTTTATGAGCGGTTTTATCCTGTCCACAAAGATAGCCGCCTTATCAATATCCACGCCGGCGTCTCTGTAAGATGTTTTTTTTTCTGTCATAATACGTTTAATTCTTCTCAAAATCTGATCATGAAATCATCAAATCAAACTTGTTAAAAACCGATGATAATTCCGCAAGGCTAACACCCACGGCGTTTCTTGTAAAGGGTTTTGGGGGCACATTCATGAATATAATTTTCAGGTTATACACCACTAAGGGAGGTATGACAAGGCGGGACACGTATCTACTCGGTACGATATGGCAGGATAGCGCCGCCCTGTCTGTCTTTTGTATGTCAGACAGGGTGACAATTATATATGATAGAGATCGTCACCCCACACTTTTATCCAGTTATCTTCCAT
>CAZRUU010000198.1:0-2640 GCA_964603235.1 uncultured Syntrophaceae bacterium
CAGGGCGTATCTACTCAATACGTATAAAAAGTTTATCTATAAAAAGGAGTCTGGTGTGAATATAGAGGAACTGCTCGAGAAAGTCAGAACATCCGGAAACAATGCCCTGAATGAGAGTGAGTCAAAACAGATACTTAAGGAATATAGCGTACCGATTATCATTGAAACGGTCGCCTTTAGTGAAAGTGAAGCTGTGGAGGCCGCACAAAAGACAGGATTCCCTGTAGTGCTTAAGGGGCTCGGCGCTACGCTGATGCATAAAACCGAGAGAGGGCTTGTACATCTTAATCTAGCCGATGAAGAAGCGGTCAAGAACGCAGCTTTTCTGATCACTCAGGAAGCCGGGGATGAACTTGAAGGGTTGCTGGTACAGCCTCAGGTTCAGGGAAAGAGAGAATTCGTCGCCGGTCTGTTCCGGGATGAGCAGTTCGGACCCGTGATTATGTTCGGCATCGGTGGTATTTTTACCGAGGCGCTCTCCGATGTAGCCTTTCGTGCTGCCCCGCTGACCGAAACCGACGCGGCGGAAATGCTCGATGAAATTAAGGCGAAATCGCTTCTGGGAGGATTCAGGGGAGAGAAGGCGGCTAACCGCGACGAGCTGATAAAGACACTGATGGGACTATCGCGGATAGGCATGGAGATTCCCGAAATCTCGGAAATAGATATCAACCCCCTCGTAATTACATCCGGTGGCGATGTCGTAGCCGTCGACGCACTGATTGTGCCGAGGGAAAAACAAGCCGAAGGAAAACATCGCTCGCCCGTAGCGCCCAGCGTTATACGCTCACTGTTCTATCCGAAATCCATTGCATTTATCGGCGCGTCAGGGGCCATAGGAAAATGGGGGCATATGCTTGTCGTGAATACGATAAGCGGCGGCTACAAGGGTAAAATATACCTGGTGAATCCTAAGGGAGGAACTATAGCCGATCGTCATGTCTATAAATCCGTTACCGAAATTCCGGGTAAGGTTGATCTGGGAGTCGTTACAATACCGGCGAAAATGGTGCTGGATTTGATCCCTCAGTTCAAGGAAAAGTCTATCAAAAACATGCTCCTCATAACATCTGGTTTCGGTGAAACAGGCAAGGAAGGAAAGGCCTTGGAAAAGAAACTATTCATGGAGGCAAGAAAAGCGGGCATAGTCATCCTTGGTCCCAATACCATGGGTATCTGCAACCCGCATAGAAATTTCAATTGTGTTAGTTCCGCCATAAAACCCCTGGCAGGTTCAACGGCCATCATTTCCCAGTCCGGAAATCTGGGTGTCCAACTCCTAGCCTTTGCGGAAGAACAGGGCATCGGGATCAGGGGTTTCTGCGGATCCGGGAATGAAGCCATGATCACGGTTGAAGACTTCATTGACGGCCTCGAAATCGACCCCCTCACAAAGATTATCGTCCTCTACATCGAAAGCGTTAAAGACGGCCGCCGGTTCTTTGAAGGTGCCAGAAAAACAGGAAAAAAGAAGCCTATTGTACTGCTGAAAGGGGGACAAAGCGGGGCTGGAAATCGCGCCGCGTCGAGTCATACGGGGGCATTATCCTCCGACTCTCGTGTATTTGATGCCATATGCAAACAGGCGGGCATAATAAAGGTGGAACGATCAATGGAGCTTCTCGATCTTGCCGCGGCGTTTTCTTCCCTGCCTCTGCCGAAGGGAAACCGCATAGCCATTGTTACCCTTGGCGGTGGATGGGGAGTTATAACCGCCGATATGTGTGCACGGGAAGGGCTCGATGTCCCGGAACTGCCGGATAACATACTGGAGCGTATGGACAAAATTCTTCCACCCTACTGGAGCAGGTCCAACCCAGCAGATATTGTGGGCGAAAGCGATAATACCATACCGTTAGCATTGATGGAGGAATTTTTGAAATGGGATGGATGCGATGCTATTATAAACCTTGGCATACTGGGAATGAAAATATTTACGAAGCACCTGTTCGAATCAATTCGTAAGGCAGACCACAGCTATTCCGATGAGTTCCTGAACGACAGTGCTAAGTTCATCGATAGTATCGAAAAGGAATATATCGTTCGTATAGCACACATGATGAAAAAATATGGAAAACCTATACTGGGTGTAAGCCTGCTCGAGGACGAAAAGCATCATACCGTATATAATGTTGAAAATTGTGCCTTCAAAAGTGTATTCTACCCGAACCCGGAAAGGGCGGTAAAAGCCTTGTCCAAGATGTATGAATATTACCGATTTCTGAACAGGTAATTGAAATGAGACGGAATTCTGTTCCCGGGCAACCGAAGTTGCCCCCTAACTACCAATTTAAGTATGAGCACCGGAGGGTCTAACCTCTTTTGCTGTTAATACAAATTAGGGGTGACATATTCATATTGCATTAACAAACGCTCTCTTTTGTCTTGACTATGGAAAGAGGCTATATAAAAATACGATCAATATCATGAAAAGACACGACCCTGATTTTATAGAACCCCTTAAGTTGGTGGTATAAAAAAATATGTTATTACAAAATTCTTAAAATAAAAGAGAAGGAGGATATATGAAGATCTATCAGAATTTGATTAAAATGATCGAAGACCATGCAGATGAGATTACCAAGGATTTAGTAAAAGAGTTTCGTAAAAGGGAAGAGACTTGGCACTATCGGAATTTTT
>CAZRUU010000199.1:0-2606 GCA_964603235.1 uncultured Syntrophaceae bacterium
TATATGTCCCCGCTTCAATCCTGTCGGGAATTATATCCGCTTCAACCGGCCGGAGGGTTTTTACTCCCTCAATCTCCACTATATCGGTACCAGCGCCCCTGATTTTTGCACCCATGCCTTTCAACACATCGGCAAGATTTATGATTTCCGGTTCCTTTGCCGCGTTTTCGAGAATTGTCGTTCCTTCAGCCAGCGAGGCGGCCATCATGATATTTTCGGTGCCTGTTACAGTTGATATATCAAAGTATATAATGGCCCCCTTTAGTCTTGGCGCCCTGGCTTCCACATATCCATCTCGAAGGCTTATTTCCGCCCCCATAGACTGCAGAGCCTTCAGATGCAGATTCACAGGTCTGGCGCCTATGGCGCATCCACCCGGAAGAGAAACGCGTGCCCTGCCCATCCTTGCCAGGAGCGGTCCGAGAACAAGAATCGAGGCCCTCATCGTTCTGACAAGATCGTAGGGTGCCTCACAACTTGTAATTTCTCCCGCATTAATCCTTAACGTCTCATCTCCTTCAATCTCAGCTCCGAATCCGGCCAGGAGTTTCTTTGTCGTGCCGATGTCCGCAAGATCGGGAACGTTATGAAAAACATTCCAACCATCTGTGAGAAGCGAAGACACTATAACAGGAAGAGCGGCGTTCTTGGCGCCGCTTACGCGGACATCACCTTCAAGCCTCTTTCCACCATGTATGATGATTTTGTCCAACTTGTTATCCCCTCTTTTTCGCCATGGCGACTCGTTCTATCCCGGCATAATCCGAGCGAAAGGTAATATCACAATAATCCTTATCTTTCAGTATTTTCTCTATGGCGAACCTTTGGCCCGCACCCAGTTCCATGACAAGCCACCCGTTTTTCTCGAGAAATCGTTCCCCATCACACGCTAGTTTCCGGTGAAACTCCGTGCCCTCCGGACCGGCGACAAGCGCCTGCCGGGGTTCGTACTCCCTTACCTCCGGAGCGAGCAATCTGAATTCATCCTCGGAGATATATGGAGGATTTGAAACGATTATATCAAATTTTTCCTTAACGGGTTCGAATATATCCCCGCATAGAAATGAAATCTTTTCCTCCATATTATTATTCACAGCGTTTCTCATGGCAATCGAGAGAGCCTTCGGGGAAAAATCCGTGGCCGTGATGAAGGCATTTTCCAATTCAAATGCAAGGGCGATACTGATTACCCCGCTTCCGGTGCCGATCTCTAATATCCTGATTTTCTTTTCTCTTTCCTGTCCGGAGAACTTCAGTATCTCCTCGATCAGAATCTCTGTGTCCGGTCTCGGTATCAACACATCCGGAGTGACCTCAAAATCCAGCGACCAGAATTCCTTTCTCCCGGTGATATAGGCAACCGGCTCCCCTTTAATCCTCCTCTCGACCAGTGAGCGGAATCTTTTCAGCTCCACGCCAGAGAGTTCCTTCGCGGGATGCGCATAAAGGAAATGACGTTCTCTGTCAATAGAAAACGCGAGCAGAAGCTCCGCATCCAGCCTGGGTGTAGCTAATCCCCGGACGTCAAGAGCTGTTCTGGCCTGTTGCAGAAGTTGTTGAATCTTCATAGGATGGTTTCCAATTAGCGTGAATTGATTTTTCAACCGTGAACCGATAACTTTAAACCGTGAACGGTTACAAAGTGCTGTTATCCGTTTGAGATTCTTATATATAATTGGAATATTAGTTGTCAAGGTATTTTGAATATGGTATTAAGAGGCATAAATTGATTAATTGCTGCCCGGTGCGAAACGTCTCAAGATCAGTGAATTCACCTGACAAAATTTGCGTACGACCCATAGGATCAGGCTGCAAGAATAAAGGACACGTGGCATATGAAAACAATAGGATTGCTTGGTGGCATGAGTTGGGAGTCAACCGTCACTTACTACCGGATGATAAATGAAGGCATAAAAGCCAGATTGGGCGGGCTTCATTCCGCAAAACTATGTTTATATAGCGTTGATTTTGATGAAATTGAAAAATTACAGCATCTGGGTGACTGGGATTCAACGGCGGAAATTTTGAGCCGCGCCGCATCAGGTTTAGAGGCCGCCGGGGCCGAATTTCTGATTATTTGTACAAATACAATGCATAAAGTAGCTACTCAAATAGAGCAAAGCATCAATATCCCACTGCTTCACATTGCGGATGCTACAGCTGAGAAAGTTATATCTAAGGGAATAAAATCAGTAGGTCTGCTTGGCACAAAATTTACAATGGAACAGGAGTTTTATAAAGACCGGCTGGAAACCGGATATGGGCTAAAAGTATATATACCTGACCGGTCTGACCGGGAGATAGTTCATGATATAATCTACAATGAATTATGCCTGGGAAAAATTGAAGAGGGTTCCAGAGATCAGTACCTGCGGATAATTGGAAAGCTTGCAAGAGAAGGTGCCGAAGCGGTCATTCTCGGTTGCACGGAGATCGCGCTGCTGGTTGATCAGGATCAGACACCGGTGCCTTTGTTTGATACCACCAGATTACATGCGGAGAGTGCAGTAGCTCTGGCCCTGGAAATGAGATAAGGGAGGGATGTCCATGGAATTTAAAATACCCTTACGCAAAAACAAAAAATTACGAACTCTGGTGGATCGAAT
>CAZRUU010000200.1:0-2589 GCA_964603235.1 uncultured Syntrophaceae bacterium
GACGCCTGAGAAATGCGCGCTCGGCGGAGATTTCCACCACTGTGTCCGGATGATTAAGTGGGGAGATGATATTTTCGGTTTCCTTGTCGTCTTCTCTCAGCTCTATACCCAGCACCCCCTGCCCGACCGATGGCATCATAACTTCAAGGGGTATATATTGTGAGATCTCTCTGTCGCGCCCCATCCTCTTCATCCCGGCAGCCGCTATAATTATTCCATCCAGATGTTCCGTTACAATCTTTTTTATCCTAGTGTCTATATTGCCGCGCACAGGAACGATCTCTACGTCCGGCATCAGGCTTTTGACCTGCATTCCTCTTCGCAGAGACCCCGTGCCCAGCCTTGCCCCTTTGGAAAGTTCCTCCATCTTTATGTCTTCCCTGGAAATCAGCACATCCCTCGGATCTTCCCTCTCCGGTATAGCTCCTATCATCAGATTATCCGGAAGATCCACCGGAACATCCTTCATACTGTGAACCGCGATATCTATATCTCTCCGCAGTAGTGCCTCTTCTATTTCCTTTACGAAGATCCCCTTGCCCCCGATTTCCACCAGGGATATATTCTGCATCCTGTCTCCGCGCGTCTTTATAGGAACAACCTCCACAGACATGTCCGGATAGATACTTTTCAGGCGATCTGAAACCCAGTTCGCCTGTACAAGCGCAAGGTCGCTCCCACGTGTGCCTATCAGTATTTTCTTGATTCTAATTCTCCTTTTTGTGCCAAACTCTGCAGCTCCTGTCGTGCGATTCACTTGCATTCGATAATCTGCTTAACAGACGGACACATCCTCTGAATGAGAATACTACCCCGGGTCACACCTGGCATATCTTGGAAAATTCGGACAGATTCTCTTCTTCGCCAAGAGCAATCAACTTATCTCCCAACTCTATTGCATAAGAGGCCACCGGATTGAATACCATCTTTCCGGATTCTTTCGCGACGGCTACCACGATTAACCCATGCTCTTTTCTCAACCCTGACTCCTCCAGATTTTTACCGACAACTGGTGAACCCTTACAAACATCCAGCTCTTCCATCCTGAGCGCAAGGCTCTGTCTCGTCGTGGTAAGTTCTATAAAGTCCAGCATGGCAGGTCTCAAAATAGCCTGAGACATTCTCATTCCCCCCACTCTGTAAGGCGATATGGCCCTGTCCGCTCCCGCGTTCATCAGCCTGCGTTCCGAGGCGTTGTCTTCAAATCTGGAAAGTATGTATATATCCGGATTCAGCTCCCTGGCCGCCAGAACAACATAGAGGTTATCCGCATCCGTGGGAAGGGCACAAACAACACCCTTGGCCCCCTTTACTCCCGCAGCCAGCAGGGTTTTGTCTTCCGCCGCATTCCCGTTTATATAGGCAAAGCCATGGTCTTCAACATTCTGAATTACCTCAGGGTTGTTGTCTACAACGACAAACTCAATCTTTTCATGGGTCAGTTCCTCGCAGATAAGATTACCTATTTTACCACTTCCGCAAATGATATAATGATTTCTCATCTTTTTGATCCGTTTCTCCAATTTACCCCTCCCCAATATCTTCTTCAAACGTCCTTCCATAAAATTTTCCATTATCATTGCAACGGTATAGGCCATAGCGCCTACACCAAAAACGATAATAAAAACCGCAAATAACTTTCCCGCCGGGGTTACCGGGTAAAAATCGCCAAACCCCACTGTGCCGAGGGTTACTATTGTCGCATAAAAGGAATTAGCCAGGGACCATCCTTCCAGGAAATGATACCCCACAGTTCCCGCAAGAGTTATCAAAAATAGAAAGGAAAAAGCGACTTTGACCTTGCGCGTTAGTAACACGTGAGTTTCTCCTCCACGTCCACTCTTTTTGAAAATACATTTTTGGATGGAAGCTATTTGATATTCGCGAACTCTATGCCAGCAAGCTCAACAAGGAATTCACTCGCTTTCCCAGCAGGCATTATAAACGCCAGCATAAAGGGAATATCTGCGCCCGGCTCTATGTCTGCGTTAGAAAAATCTCTTCCGTAAGAATTGGAGAGCTCTTTCATAATTTCTTTTTCCGTCAGACTTCTCAGTTCGTCATCTGTGAGTATATTCCCGCAGTTAAACTCCTCTTCGGCAAGAATGTCCCCTGATGAATCCAGTATCTTCCCCATGACTCTTATATCGGAAACCGCGCATTTATTGTTATTAACAGCAAAACCTTCAATCACTAGAACGTCTCCGGCAACCCAGTTTTTAACGAATCGTTCCTTCACATTTATGAGGTCCACACCGAGTCCGGACACACACTCATTCGGAATATCGCTGCTCTCTGTCCCGAAAAATCTCTCCACTCCTGGCAAAGTCCCTATGAATTTTTCCACCTGTGGCAAAACCCTGTTCAAAATACTCTCTATTGCCCGGGGTGAAGTCCACAGATAAATCCCCCCTGATAGCAATATAACCAGTATGAGAAAGATCGCTATTTTCTTGCCGGGTGACCGGAGCTTTTGTACTTCTTCTGAAGCTTCCGCATTGTCGATGATTTCAACAGCGTCACTGTAAGCTTCTTCCTGCTCGAGTTTCTGCGCATCATCTTCGGCTTCATCTTTCCTGAGAATCCGGT
>CAZRUU010000201.1:0-2567 GCA_964603235.1 uncultured Syntrophaceae bacterium
TCAAAAAGGATATATTGAATCTGGTCTATCTGTGCCGGCATTACGGTCTTGATGAAGTGGCTGACTACTGGGAAGGAGTGGTAAAGATAAATGACTATCAGAAGGAGCGCTTCATTCTGAATATGCTTGGCGCCATGTTCAACACATTGGCCGGCAAGAAGATATGTCTCTTTGGCTTCGCCTTCAAGGCCAATACGGGTGATACAAGAGAAAGTCCAGCGATATCCGTATCCAGGAGGCTTGTTGAAGAAAAAGCCAAACTTGTGATCACCGACCCCCGGGCACTGATAAATGCTGAGGCGGATTTGGCAGACATAAAGGAAGAGATAGACCTTATCGAAGATCCCTATGAGGCGGCAGCAGGTTGTGACGCCATTGCCGTTATGACCGAGTGGGATATATATGCCACACTCGATTTTGAAAAGATATATGGAAACATGCGAAAACCTGCCTTCATCTTTGACGGAAGAAATATTCTTGATCACAGTAACCTGTTCAAGATTGGGTTTAATGTCTTTCCTGTCGGCAAACCTCCTCTGACGCATTTTTAGGAAATATCGGGAAAAGCAGGGAGGTGGATCATTAAAAGAAAAATGTTGATCCATTCAAAACCTATCGGTAAATTGTCTTATTATGAATAAGTTTATTAATATAATCAGTGGGGAGCGTTTTTTATTTTATGCCCTTCCCGTTTTTTTATATATGTTTTTGGTTTTTGTCCTTTCCTCGATTTCACATTATCCGGATATATTTCCCTGGGTTTTCAGTCTTGACAAATTCGTCCACACAATTGAGTATTATGTGCTTGGCTATCTGTTAATGAGGATGTTTGTTACATCACCGCGCGATATTTTTTCAAGGGTGCCCATTGTTTTTGTAATTATTTTCGGTGTGTTATACGGAATAAGCGATGAATGGCACCAGTCTTTTGTTCCTGGAAGGTATGCGTCAATATATGATATCCTTTTCGATATTTTTGGAATTTTGCTTGCCGTTGCCACATACCGGTTTGTCAGGCGCAGGGTGGTTCTTGTAAAGATAATAGAAGACATGATTGAAGGGGTTTAAAAGATGGAGGAAAGATTGATAATCACGGTGGATGGTCCCGCGGGTTCCGGGAAGAGCACTGTAAGCAGGATTCTTGCCGAAAGAATATCCTACATCTATCTGGATACAGGGCTTCTTTACAGGGCAGTTGCGTACAGGGCAATGCAGCGTGGAATATTTATCGAAGACGATGAAGCGCTTCGGGAACTGTGCGATGATATCAGCATTCCTTTTGAGACAGATAATGGGAATATGAAGGTCCTGATAGACGGAGAGGATGTTTCAGACAGGGTTAGGACTGAGGAGATAGGCATGCTCGCCTCCGCGGTATCCGCGGTTTCCGCCGTGAGAGACGCCCTTCTTCTTCCACAGAGAAACGCTGGCAGATATGGGGGAATAGTAGCCGAGGGAAGGGATATGGGAACCGTAGTATTTCCCGGAGCGGATATAAAGTTCTTTCTGGATGCTGATGCCGACGAGCGTGCAAGACGCAGGTACTCGCAATTAATGGAAAATGGTGTAAACGTCAATCTTGTTGAAATCAAAAGAGGATTAGAAGCCAGGGATTATCAGGATATGCAGCGAGAGATAGCCCCGCTGAAACCCGCTGGCGATTCACTTGTTATTGATACCACCGGAATAGATGTAGAGGGTGTGATTGAGAAGATGACAATTATGGTGGAAAAAGTACGCAAGAAAAGTCTGTAGTTAACACTTGGATCATTTTGAACAGATTGCCCGAATTATTGAGGGGCTGAAAGAGAGCTCGAGACTGGTATTTTGTCTTGATACGTGTCATACCTTTGTGGCAGGATACGACCTGAGAACGAAGCCCCGATGAGTCGGGATTTACGAAGTTATCAGCTGTCGTTCAGGAAAATCTGTATTAAGTCAGCTTTATTGCAAAAGAACCAAATTCAAAGGAGATTAAAATGAAAAGATGTTTGATTTTTTTCTGTATTTTAGGCGTAATGCTTTCTGGATCGGTATGGGCTGAGAATGTAAAAGATCAGGTAAAGAAAGTCGCAGTACTCCCCTTTTCGGTCAATAGCTCGGAAGACATAAACTATGTAAGGGACGGAATATGGGATATGCTGATCTCCCGTCTCTCCGCTGATTCTGTCATAAGTGTCACTGCCAAACAGAAGGTTACGAACATGCTGGATGCATCCGGTAAGAAAGGGTTAGCCATAGCTGATGTTTATAGTCTTGGTAAGAAGCTGGATATCGATTATGTTGTATGGGGAAGTATAACAAAGATCGGCAACAGTATAAGTCTTGATGCTAAACTTCTCGATGTGGCCACCTATAAAACTCCTATAGGGGTTTTTGAACAATGCCGGGGGATGGATGATGTAATACCCAGGATAAGTGATTTTGCAAAAAAGATAACCTATTATGTTCAGGGAAAAACTCCGCCGGCTCCCGTAGTCGCGGCTGTACAGGCATCTGCCTCGGAGAGCTCTCCTGTCGTCCCCCTGCAGAGTCCCGACGAAATAAAGGTTCTCAAGGCCAAAAAG
>CAZRUU010000202.1:0-2553 GCA_964603235.1 uncultured Syntrophaceae bacterium
CCTCGTTGATACAGACGTTCCATTCAATGATCCCCCCTTAATGTATGATGAATATAATCCGCCCGAGACGATACCCGGCGGCGAAGATGTGCGGGCGTTTTTGGCAGGTCCGTTTGTGACACTGCTGGGTGCGGCCATTGACAATCTTGGTACGATTGGTAGCGACTTCATCACGACTCTGACTGCCGCTGAAACCGGTGACGACTATGCTACCGAGGTCGATTATGGCGATGTCCTGCTACTGAAGTCAGCCCTTTATATGCTGAAGTCCACGATCCTTATCGCGACGGCGTATGATCTCGATATTGATCTTCGTGAGTTAATAGTCTTTGGAAATGCGGGTGTGCTCCAGTTTCAGCGAGACCTTCTGGACAAGTATCCAGCTTTGTTCAGCCTGCGCGCCCCAGGTGGGACTGTGTCTCTCGCAAATGCAAAAACAGCCCTCCTTGCCGGGATTAATGCATACGATGCAGCGCTCACCTTTATTGAAAATGAATCTGATCTCCAGGGAAATGATCTCTTTTATTTTGAGTCAAGTGGAGACCAAAGGGAGGCAGAATTTGTTTTAACGCAGCTCACAGAACTGAGAGATTCCTTAGGCGAAAACCAGGCCGCCGTATTTACCACGATCTATGAGGAATGGCTGTTTACCGATACCTCTACCGATACCGAACTTCACCTTAGAGCCGATATAGAAAAAGATGTAAACGAAAATTTTGTATCGGGTAATTACTGGGGATTAAACGGCTGTGACTTTATAAGCTGCAGCGGATGGATTGAAGATATTTCCGTTTCAGGAACCTCCGTTACAATTGAAGTTGCCTACGGGGGCTGGCCTTCGGGCTCGGCAATATTTACAGGCGAAACCAATGACGAGGGGACATTCATAGAAGGAACATACATCGAGTATGATGGTTTGGGTGATCCCACAGGAGGCAGGGGCTTCTTTACCGCCACGCGCCAGAGCCGGGAAACGGAGACAGAAACCATCGATTTCAACTGTATTTTCGGAAATAATACAACTCCTGTTAAATCTCCCCTCGACATCAGGGCGATCCTCCCACAATTTGATCAATATGGCGAACCCATTGCAGACACGTTCCCTGTCCCTGTTCTGAACGGTATTCTGCCGGAGTTTACAACCAATCAGGATTTGACCGATGAGATGGGGTTGCAGCCGGCGGCCGTTAACACGTCCTCAATCTCCGGCACGATCACCTGCTCTGCCTACAGTGAGCCCGGCAACATATTTGTCTGGGCATACGATGGGCCGGACTGGCGCTTTGCTCATCGGCTCGGAGGCGCGGTCGCCGAGGCCAGTGGAGACTATACAATCGAAGGCCTCGCTGTAGGGGCAAATGTCTATCTCTTTGCCAGATGGGATGCGGACGACAATGGCATCAAGACATTCGGGGATTATTGGGGCAGAAACATCGAATCTGTTGAGGTGACAAGCGGGGGGACACTCGGTGCCGATTTCTCAACCGATACACAGATCGATGACTCCTATATCATGACAAAACCGGGTGTCTACAGGGTATTCGCCAGCAATGCCTATGTCTTCCCGGAGTATTACTATGGCTCGGGGAATCCAAATGAGATGGTCTGGAATCAGAATGAGTGGAACTTTATCGGGGAATCAAATAAGACAGAGACATTTAATGCTACTCAGTATTACAAAACCATACTGATGATCTGGCACGAAAACGCTTCATTTAATTTTGACGCTTTCGAGGATCTGACGGCTGAGACCGCCTTTGCGACCAAGGCTGACTTCTCGCCCTCCGAATATAACTGGAGATGGACAGGTCTCAGAAACTTCGATGCGGATCAATGGACAGAACCCTCTTATTTCAAGGGGCATCCGGACGGTTTATATGCCAATACGACCGAATGGTATGGCTTTAATCTGTTTACGATGCCGGATGACGGCGTTGGCAGCAGACAATTAAAGATAACACTTATCCTTAAAGGGGATGTCGATGGAGACGGTGATGTTGACCTCGGCGACGCGATCCTTGCCCTGAAGGTGGCTGCCGGCCTCAGCCCTGAGGGGATTAATCTGAATGCGGATGTTAACGGAGACGGAAAGATCGGCCTTGCGGAGTTTATTTACATATTGCAATATATAGCCGGATTGAGGCCGTAAAACTGGCCCCTCTACGGGGGGATCTCTGTACGGTTTTTTCCTTGACATTTAAGAGTAACTGTTGTTAGGGATGTCACTGTTGTTGGCAGTTCTATAAAACGCTTCATAATGTTTGGCGGGGTTAAAATGCAGATAACCAGGCACATATTAACCATAATTCTCGTCTTTGCGATGCTGGCATCAGGCCTGCCCCTTTTCAGTACTGAAGACGCGAATCGGGACAGCAGTGTGGATCTTAAGGATACCATTCTTAGTGTACGTGATTTTGTCAATTCTGCCGACTATCCCGACACTTTTACCTCGAACATCGAAAAAACACTTGCAGCACTGAATATAGCCGCGGGATTGGAAACCGTTATAAAACCGAATCGCGGCGAAAAATCCCTGAACACATTCCTATCCCC
>CAZRUU010000203.1:0-2533 GCA_964603235.1 uncultured Syntrophaceae bacterium
GGCAAATAAGGCAGGCATAAAGGAATAATATAATAACGCATTAAGAGTGGTGCTAAGATGATAGGACATAATGTTGGAGATTTATATGACAGATGTGTGGAATTTTATCCTAATAACGTGGCGATCAAGTATGGGGACACGTCATATACCTACACAGAGATGCAGCGCAAGGCATATAGCCTGGCAAACGCTTTATCCAAGATGGGGCTCAAAAAGGGAGATAAGGTTGCGTTCCTAATGTCCAACTGTTCGGAATATATCTTCTGTGAGTATGCCTTGGCCAAGCTCGGTTTGGTAAGGGTGCCTCTTGCTGTATTGCTGACTTCAACCGATCATACTTATATGGTGAACAGGGCCGAGTGTAAGGCATTGATTTATCATGAAAAAATGCTTGCCCGGGTACAGGAGATGATACCACAGTTTGAAACGGTTGAAACATATATCTGTTTCGGTGAAAACCCCGGCTCCGAGATGGAGGGTCATTATAGTCTGACGAGCCTGATAGAAAGCCATCCCGCAGAAGTTCCTGAAGTTGAAGTGAAGCCTGAGGATCTCTGCGGTATATATTATACAGGAGGTACGACTGGCTTGCCGAAAGGGGTGATGTTGTCAAACCGTTCTTGGGTCGGTACGTTTTTGACTGAGTTGCTTGAATTCCGTTTGGAATATAACGAGGTTTTCGCGTTTGCTACTCCATTGACTCACGCAGGCGGATGCCTGATGATTCCGATACTTATGCGGGGAGGAACGTGTCTCATAATGGATCATTTCGATCCGAAACTCTTCCTTGAGCTGACAGAGAAAGAAAAGATAACAGCTGCATTTGTGGTGCCTACCATGCTCTATGTACTTCTCGATTATCCTGAATTGGATAAGTACGATACCAGTAGCTGGCGTGATATTATTTATGGGGCGGCAGCTATTGCACCTGAAAGGTTGAAGCAGGCTGTTACCAAGTTTGGGCCTGTTTTTACACAGCTTTACGGACAGACCGAAGCTCCTATGGCCATGTGTGTACTGCCCAAGGAGGCTCATATCATTGATGATCCCGTGAGGGAGAAAGAAATTTTCAGTTCCTGCGGGAGGCCCTGTTTCCCGGCGCAGATTAAATTGGTGGATGATGAGGGAAAGGAAGTTCCCCGTGGTGAATCAGGCGAGATCCTCGTACGACATATCAACATGATGGATGGGTATTTGAAAGATCCTGAGACGACTGCGGAGACTATTGTGGATGGATGGCTGCGTACCGGAGATCTGGCCAAGATAGACGCCGAAGGGTATATATACATTGTTGACAGGTGCAAAGACATGGTTATCAGCGGCGGTTTCAATATTTATCCGCGCGAAATCGAAGATGTGCTACATGAACATCCGGCCGTAAAAAGTGTGGCGGTAATTGGTGTGCCGCATGAAAAATGGGGCGAGGAAGTCAAGGCTATTGTTGTTTTGTATGAAGGGAAACAGGCGGATGAAAAAGAGCTGATCCAATTTGTCAAGGCGCGTAAAGGCAGTATGGTTGTACCCAAGACTGTCGAGTTCTGGGATGAAATACCCTTGACAAATCTTGGAAAGGTAGACAAGAAAAAGATTCGCGCACCTTACTGGGAAAATAAAGATCGTAGGGTGGGATGAGAGGAATAGGCAGAGATTACAAGTTGTTCTCTGTCGGTCTATAATTATACGACGAGGAGCCGAAGATGGATTTTGCATTAAGTGAAGAACAGGGGTTTATCCGAGATACTATTCGGAAGTTTATTGCCAAGGAATGTGACAGGGCAAAGATACAGAAAATGGATGAAGCGGGCGACTTTCCCCAGGATTTGTTTCAGACAGTCGCCCAGATGGGATTTTGCGCGTTAACCATTCCGGAATCCTATGGCGGAGGAGGTCCAGATGCTCTTGGCGCTTCAATGGTAGCGCAAGAGCTTGCTATGATTTATCCGGTCCTGGCAGGGGTATTTACCGCCGTTGCGTTTCGTGGTGGGACAACGATCAGTCAACTCGGAAGCGATTCGCAAAAAGAAAAATTCCTGCCTGATCTGGTTCAGGGGTCGACCATCTTTACCTATGGAATAGAAGAACCCGATTTTTCATACGGGGTCGGTCCGGTGAAGACCTGTGCGAAGCAGAAAGGGGATGAGTTTGTCATTCAAGGGACGAAGAGCTTTGTGAGTCTTGCTGATCATGCTGATTACATCATCACGCTCGCTTCCACTGATCCTGAAGGTGACCTGAAATCAACAGCAACCTGGTTTGTGATCGATACAAGCGACCCTAAGGTATGTATAACCCCACAGCACGCCGTTGGTTTTAATGGTGCTTCAGTGTGTGAGGTGGTTTTCGATGAAGTGAGAGTGTCTGCCGAATCCGTGCTTGGTGGCCCTGATAAGGTAAATAAAGGATTTGACCAAATGGGACAGATCATGGCAGCCCGACATCTTGAGATTGCCAGTATTGCTACAGGTTTGGCTCAGGGTGCCTATGATTACGCGGTAAAATATGCCAAGGAACGCGAGCAGTTCGGCAGGCCGAT
>CAZRUU010000204.1:0-2533 GCA_964603235.1 uncultured Syntrophaceae bacterium
AGGGACAGCTGCTCCTCTGTTCTCTATTCTTCCAATGACTCACAACAAACCCTGTCTTTCCCGGTCCTTTTCCCCTGGTACATGAGCTGGTCAGCTCGGTGAACGAAGGTCTTCATGTCTTCCTTCGGCTTGTATTGAGCAAGACCGGTACTCACCGTCATACGAATGTCCTGCCCCGGCGCCGGGGAGAAAGCCTCATCCTTGAACTCCGTCCGGATTCTTTCCGCTATAACGACGCCGTCCTTGTTTGTTGTCATGGGCAGAAGGATGATGAATTCCTCGTCCCCCTCCACGTTTTTCAGGCAACAACCAGACCATGCTTAGGTAGCAGGTTTCTCAATACATGGGTACGGTGAAGCGCTGCGGCCTGGTAAAAACGGTACAGAGGGCTATCCAATGCTTTCTTTGAATGCTCAGTGTCATTCAAGACATAAGCTTCTTTAAGCCATCTGTCTCCCACATAAGGCGGGATTTTTTTGACACCGTTAGTAAAGAACACTTCCTCTTTTACGGCGGTTTTCCAGGCGTTGACCCGATTTTTCTTCTTTGCCTGCTTTATTAAAATCTGCGTTATCGGTTTTTCTATCTCTTTAAATTTCTTAAATTTCCCTTCGGCGTATTCCGGGCGCGCTTCCGCTACTTTTCTGAAGAACTCGTAGAGTTCCTTACATGCTTCGAGAAATGTTCGCGGGTTGTTTCGCGTTTCACATCGCTGATTTGATTTTTCGTAAACAAAACTCCAGACAAGGTACGGCCTGTCGGGATAGGTCAGTACCGCGCCGTGCCCCAAAGCACCTGAAAATGTTTCCGCGCCGTATGACAGAATATGTTCCAGAGCGCCGCACTCTATTCCGTATTTTTCTAAGAACTTTTCCGCCTTCTCTTCGATATATTTCTTTATTGACGGCTTCAACGCACCAAGATCGAAGCTGTCATTGACGATTTTATTTTCTTCGGCGCTCACACCGGAGAAGCCATAATGTGAAAAAGTGTCCGCATATACATGCGCGGTGAGTCCCGCCAGTTCCAGAGCAAAGGGCTGATTCATATGATAAAGATTATGGTCAACCATTTCCCGTGCAATCGCGCTGTTTTTTCGACATACCAGGCATTCAAAGAAGGTTTTTCCTTCGTTGCCGGGAAGGAAGTGAAAGGGCACCCATATCTGGCGCTGATCCTCTTCGTCGATATTCTTCAGGTGGGTCGTATGGTGTGCCGTTGCTTCGAAATCAATACGCCCGCCGTCGCCGAACACTACATGACCTTTATTTCCATTGTCATCGACAAATTGCGAAGCCGTCGCGATTACGCGCGCCGGTTCGTGTTTGATCCCCGCTGCCCGGGCCAACGCGAATACTCCATAATAGTGCATGTCGAGTTGCATGATGTACTTCCTTTCTCATCGTATGGTTGCTTTGTTTATTTGTCACGGTTGTGGGTTTTTGGCGGCTTTTCGTTTGATGAAAAATTTCTTATTGTCGTCAGGATATTTTTTCACATCAAAAAACCCGTCTCTATTTTCGAAAAACAGAGCTTTACTGGAAATATAGCCTGTGTTCAGATTGCAGATTATAATACATTGTTACGATCAATGCCAGGGGATTGGAGAACCCAAATCCACCGCCTGATTTGTGATATTAACAGGTCCACTCTTATATGTGCTTGCTCCTTGTAATAAAGTTGCCATATAATGTTAACATAAATCAAGCGTGAGACCTCTGTGCCCCAGAGAGGGCATGCTACATACAACACATTCGCCAAGTTACTTGAAAATTGTCACTTCGGAAACCTGACGTTGTAAAGAAAAATAAGGAGAAATAAAATGGAGAAGATCAAACTCGGCCCGCAGACGTTACTTTATCCCATGCCTGCCGTTCTGGTCGGCGCCAATGTAAATGAAAAGCCAAACTTCATGACTGTGGCCTGGTGCGGGATCGCATCACGCAAACCACCGGCAGTTGCTGTCGCTGTTCGCAAAAACCGGTATACGCTGGAAGGCATCAAAAAAAATGAAACATTTTCCATCAATGTTCCTTCCTCCGACATGGCCAAAGAGACCGACTATTGCGGCATTTATTCCGGTAAGAACAACGATAAGTCTCAAATTTTTAAGATATTCTACGGAGCATTGAAGACTGCCCCTCTGATTCAGGAATGCCCGGTAAATCTTGAGTGCAAGGTAATCCATTACCTGGATCTGGGGAGTCATACCCTTGTGGTTGGTGAGATCATCGAAACTTACATTACCGATAACTGCACGAGCGATGGAAAAGCTGATCCGGAAAAGATTGATCCTCTTATTTACATCCCCGGAACCCATGAATACTACAGCCTTGGTAAGTCTATCGCCCCGGCTTTCAAAGTAGGGAAGAAGTAGCCCATTGCCCGCAACTGAAGTCGGTCAAAATCGGGGGGAAACCGGGAAATACCACATCTATTCAGCGCTTTCCGGGGAAGCAGGGATGGCGCCCTCCGGGATGAAGTGTCCATCCGAAATCTCAAGAACCGTATCGGCTATTCTTTTCACCTGCTC
>CAZRUU010000205.1:0-2502 GCA_964603235.1 uncultured Syntrophaceae bacterium
GGCATAACAACACTTGAAGAAGCGGCATCAACGGTTATGTTGATGTAGAAGAGAGACATTGATGCCACACTTTACTTATAAGGCCATCGATCAGAAGGGCGCTACCGTTTCCGGTGTTCTTGAAGCCGAATCGATTGAGTCAGTACAGAACTTATTGAGTGAACAGGGATTTATTCCTTCCGCCGTTACTGAAAAGGGTCTTGCATCCGGCGGTTTCCTGGACAATATAAAGGCAAAGCTGACACCCATCAAAACGGAAGAACTGATACTGTTTACCAAACAGTTCAGAACCATGCTCATTGCCGGGTTGCCGATACTCAAGGTGCTGGAGGTGCTGGAGAATCAAACTCAGAACCTGAAACTCAAGGGAGCCTTGTCCTCCATGTCTGTGGATATAAAGGAGGGTTTTTCCCTGCAGGAAGTCTTCGGGAAACACACAAATATATTTTCTTCCCTGTATATCAGTATGATCAAGGCGGGGGAGTCCAGCGGTACCCTTCCTGTTGTTCTCGATCGCCTCGTCTATATATTGGAACACGAGCACAGGATACGATCAGACATCAAAGCTGCCCTGCAATACCCTGTCATTGTTGTGGTTGCTCTTGTCGGGGCCTTTTTTGTACTCCTCACCTTTGTTATACCCAAGTTCGTGGGGATATTTGCCAAAGCCGGCCTGGATCTTCCTTTGCCCACTGCTATATGCCTGTATATGTACCGGTTTCTGCATGACTACTGGTACCTGTTGCTGGGCGGTTTTATTCTTGCGGTTATGGGTTTGAGATACTGGTTCAAGACCGAATCGGGGCGATATGTAAGGGATAAGGTTTTTCTGCGTTTACCTTTAGTAGGAAATCTTCTTGTAAAGGCGGCGATGTCCCGCTTCGCGAGTATATTTTCCATTTTACAGGCGAGTGGTGTTTCCGTTCTGGACGCGTTTGAAATTCTCTCCGGAACTATAGGAAACGCGGCCATAAGCCGGGAATTTTCCAGACTGAAAGACAAAATTGAAGAGGGTAGGGGAATATCCGGTCCCCTGAGATCGGCAAAGTATTTTACCCCTATGATAGTCGATATGGTCGCGGTTGGTGAAGAATCAGGGCAGCTTGAAGAAATGCTTCAAGTGGTTTCCACCCATTATGATGATGAGGTAGAATATGCCGTCAAGGGATTGTCTGATGCGATAGGACCAATACTGATAGTCTCCCTCGCGGCGGTGGTCGGGTTTTTCGCTCTGGCCATATACCTCCCCATGTGGGATCTCACAAATATGGTCAAGTAGTAAAGCAAGCAATAAAACATGCCCAAGATCGATAAAAATAATAAAAAATCATTTGTAACCAATCCAAAGTACACCATAAGTCTCTACATCATTATTCCCGCTATCTTCTCCGGGATGTCAGCATTATCTTTTATTGTCGCCCTGCATGCGGGTGGTTCATACCGCTTCTTATGGGGGAGCGGGGTAATAGTGCTTACATTCCTGTGCGGATTTCTGCTCATATGGCTTGTATTGAGGCCGTTAAAACAATTTGTCAGGCAAACAGAAAAGCTGATGATATTCCGGGATATTGTTTCTGAAGAAAGGCAAAAGCCCGTTGACGACATCGAACACTACAGTCAGGTGTTGAGAAATACCACGGAAATACTGGGAGAGATTGAAGCAAAGAAAATTTTTCCGGAGATAATCGGCCAGAGTAAAGCCATACGCGGCCTGCTCAGTCAGCTCCTTAAGGTTGCTCCTACGGATACCACGATTCTCATCATGGGTGAAAGTGGTACGGGCAAGGAACTTGTAGCCACGAGTATCTACAAACAAAGCCTTCGCGCAGGTAAACCATTTGTGACGATTAACTGCGTCGCCATCCCCGGGAATCTTCTTGAAAGTGAGCTTTTCGGGTATGAAAAGGGGGCTTTTACGGGAGCGACCGCAAGGAAGATGGGTAAATTCGAACTGGCCAATGGCGGCACCATCTTTCTGGACGAGATAGGGGACATGTCCCTGGAGACGCAGGCAAAGCTGCTTCGCGTGTTGCAGGAGAGGGAGTTTGAGCGACTCGGGGGTAATCAGTCCATACGTGTGGATGTGCGCTTTATCGCAGCCACCAACAAAGATCTCCCCCGGATGGTGAAAGAGGGAGAATTCAGAGAGGATCTGTATTACCGCCTTAACGTATTTCCCCTGATATTGCCTCCGCTCAGGACGAGAGAAGATGTATCCGTCCTGACGGATTATTTCCTCAAGAACCTATCCAAACCGCTAAAGATTTCTCCGGAAGCGATGGAGCATATGAAGATGTATTCATGGCCCGGCAATGTGAGAGAGCTTCAGAGTGCGATAGAACGGGCCGCCCTGATGACCCAATCGGGTGTTATTGAGATCTCAGACCTGCCTGCGGATTTACTTGCGGAGGATGACCGCATGGCATCCGATGCCGAATTAACGGAAGGTGTATCGATAGATGATCAGTTAAAAAAACTGGAAAAGAAGATGATAATCAAGGC
>CAZRUU010000206.1:0-2491 GCA_964603235.1 uncultured Syntrophaceae bacterium
TCACATGCCTTTCCCGGTCAACGAGGAGGGCGTCATCGTAAAAAGGGAAGTTCACGATGCCGAACTTCCTGTTCCAGAGCTCTATTTCGTCTACAACTCTTATGGGGTCTCTGGTCCTGAATCTATCGTTCAGAAGGTGTGAAGCACAGTAGGAACAGTTGAAGGGGCACCCCCTTGAGGTCATTATGGGAATATAATCCATGTGAGTGAAAAGGTCAAAAGCGGGATAGGGATATGAATCTAAATTATCTTTATCTGGAAGGGACTGCAGATCATCATTAAAGAGATCCTTTAAGATTTTCGCAAGGGCCTTTTCTCCTTCTCCTTTCACTACAATGTCTGCGCCGGAGTGCCTTGCAGCGTGGTCTCCGCAAAGGGTGGCATAGTTTCCTCCCAGAACAACCGGTACTTTGGGAATAATGCGCCGGAGAACATCTATGGCCTCGAAAACACCGGGGTACCAGTAGGTCATCATGGATGTTACAAATATCGCGTCCGGTTTCTTTGCGCGCAGCAGCTCGTGTTCAAACATGCGGGGAGTTATTCCATACCGACCGTATCTTCTCGGGAAATCCTTCAGTGCCTCCGGTCTCGGAATGTTTTCTTTGAAAAAGTTGCCCCGTCCTGACGGAAGCCTCTTTAAGGCCTTTGTTCCGGGTTCCCTTTCCAGGCCGGGGTGAAAAGAATCCAGACAATCAATCAGTTCCACCTCATATCCATTTTTTCTCAGGACCGAGGCGAGGTAAAGAAGACCCATCGGCTTGACCCAAAGGTCATATGCTGCGAAATCATGTATCCAGGGATTTATCAGGAGAATCTTTTTTAGCATGATAATTTAAGTATATGAAGCTCTTCCCAAAATCAAGATGATCTTAAAATAGATTGATGTTTTTTCTCTCATCTGATACATCAGTGAAGAATTCGCGGGGCAAATATTCTGCTATTTAAAGGAGACATAAGGCTATGGAAATAGGATGGATAGGCACAGGCGTCATGGGTTTTTCGATGGCGGGACACATCCGGGACGGGGGTCACGATCTCTGTATATACAGCAGGACAAAGGAGAAAGCGAAGGGTCTTATAAAGAGGGGAGGGCGGTGGTGTACCACCCCGGCTGAGGTTGCGCTCAACTCGGAAGTAGTGTTCACCATAGTCGGTCATCCGCGGGACGTAGAGGATGTATATTTTGGCGAAGAGGGAATACTCTCTGCCCGGGGTATGTGCCATACGGTTGTGGACATGACGACGAGCAGACCGGAACTGGCGCTGCGAATAGCCGAGAAGGCCTCAAAACAAGGAATTGTCAGTCTCGATGCCCCGGTTTCCGGCGGTGACTCAGGAGCAAAGGCAGCCACTCTTGCCATTATGGTAGGGGGAGACAAAAATGCCTTCAGAAGAGTGTTGCCACTTCTTCAGCTGATGGGTGGAGATATCGCTCATATGGGTGAGTCCGGTGCAGGGCAGCATACAAAAATGTGCAATCAGATTCTTGTTGCGGGCACGATGATCGGAGTCTGTGAATCCCTCCTTTATGCCTCGCGGCTGGGACTCGACGAACAAGCGGTAATAGATGTAATAGGGAAGGGGGCCGCCAGTTCCTGGCTTATAAACAATCTTGGCCCCAAAATTGTACTTGGTGACTACAACCCCGGTTTTTTTGTGGAGCACTTTATCAAGGATATGGGAATAGCCCTCGAAGAAGCGGCGGCATGTGATCTGTCCCTGCCGGGGTTGTCTCTGGTCAGACAACTGTATATTGCTGTAAAGGGACAGGGGCACGGCAGGATGGGAACGCAGGCACTTATGCTTGCGCTCAGGAAACTGAACGGAATGTGAAATTCACACAATGTGTGACCGCAACCTGGAGACGGCAGTGGACAGAAAAACAAGACAGGCTTGTCGACAATTAGGAGCAAACCAGCCATGGTAGCCGTTGTTCAGAGGGTTGATTCTGCCGGAGTTTCCGTTGATAATCAAATAGTTGGCAAGACAGGAAAGGGCGTTGTGGTGTTTCTCGGCGTTGCGAAAGGCGACGAAGAGAGAGACGCCGATTATCTCTCAGACAAGATAGTCAATCTCCGGATATTTGAAGACTCAGACGGAAAAATGAACCTTTCTCTGCTAGATATATCGGGTGAGATGCTTGTGGTCTCTCAATTTACGCTCCTTGCCGATTGCCGGAAGGGAAGACGACCTTCGTTTGTCGGGGCTGCCGTGCCTGAACAGGCTAACGAACTCTATGAATATTTTTTAAAAAATGTGCGAAGACATGTCGTAAAAGTGGCCGCCGGGCAATTTCAGGCCATGATGAAGGTCAATCTCGTGAATGACGGCCCGGTAACCATTATTCTCGAAAGCGCGAGAAGATAGGTGGCAGTAATTATGAACCCGGAGAATGAAACACCTTCCCTGCCAATAAGAATAGACAAAGAGGGCGTCTGGTATTATCAGGGAGCGAAGATGTTCAGAAAGGATATCCTCAAACTCTTTT
>CAZRUU010000207.1:0-2482 GCA_964603235.1 uncultured Syntrophaceae bacterium
AAAGGCCAGGGAAGTACGCGTAACGGAAGAGACAGCCAGGCACAGAGGCGCGGAGTGAAGGTATATGGCGGCCAGCTCATATCTGCCGGCGCTATAATAATACGTCAGCTTGGAACAAAGATACACCCGGGGAACAATGTCGGAATGGGCAAGGATTACACCCTCTTTTCCAAGATTGACGGGACGGTAAAGTTCGAAAGGAAGGACAGAGACAGAAAGAAGGTAAGCGTATACGCCTCCTGAAATTCTCTCTTCTTGTCCCTTACTGATGTAATAATTTTAAAGAAGGTGTTAGTGCCCGCAGGCTAACACCTTTTTTATTTTTCATCTGGAAATGATCCTTTTTCATTTCCGGACGGTCACTGGTTGAATTTTCCATGAGATTTGTTGACGAAGCAAAGATATATATAAAATCCGGTGACGGCGGACAGGGTTGCGTAAGCTTCAGGAGAGAAAAGTTTGTTCCCCGAGGAGGTCCCAATGGAGGAGATGGCGGCAAAGGTGGGGATATCATCGCCGTCGCGTCCCGCAGCCATAGAACTTTGCTGGACATGAAGTTCAACCAGCATCGTATGGCAAAGCGGGGAGGACAGGGGGAGGGAAGCAACAAAACAGGCAGGAGCAGCAGTGATGTTGAGATAATAGTTCCCGTGGGTACAGTCATCAGGGACATGGAAACTGGGGAACTGCTGGCGGATATGACCGAAGACGGTCAGAGGGTAATTATAGCAAGAGGTGGTATAGGGGGAAGGGGAAACGCCAGATTCAAAACCTCCACAAACAGAGCTCCCCGCTACGCGCAGGAGGGTCTTCCGGGAGAAGAAAAGACTGTCAGCCTTGAACTAAAACTTATCGCCGATGTGGGGACCGTAGGCTTTCCGAATGTGGGCAAGTCAACGCTTATATCAAGCATCTCAGCGGCAAGACCCAAGATAGCTGACTATCCCTTTACTACGCTGAAACCCAATCTTGGAGTGGTAAGTATTGGAGATTACGAAACTTTTGTCATAGCGGATATACCGGGCCTTATAGAAGGAGCCCATCTAGGTGCGGGACTGGGCCAGAAATTTCTGCGCCACATAGAAAGAACTTCCATACTGCTCCATATCATCGACATATCGAAGGATCCTTTCACTGGCGCATGGGATGACTTTGAAACCATAAACAACGAACTGGCATCATTCAGCAGCGCCGTACGGGAGAAACCCCAGATAGTAGTTATAAACAAGATCGACCTTACTGTAACAAGAGAACGGCTGAAAGAACAGGTAAACATTTTCAGTGACAGGGGCATCCGCGTCTTCCCCATCTCAGCCGTCACGAGGGAAGGAATAAAAGAACTGATGAAAGAAATAGTAAAAGAGTTAGTTCATCAAAGAAGGGGCCAAGAGGTCGAGGGGTGAATAAAAACACTTCACAGTTCACGGTTACCAGTTGAAAAAACCGACAACTAGAAAGAAGGATCCAAGGGGCCAAGTGAAGGTGTATCGGTGAACAAACAAGTCAGATAAGGGACACAAAAACAGGATGTCGAAAGAAAGAATCAACATACTAAAAGGCACAAAGAGGATACTCGTCAAGATAGGAAGCGGTGTACTGACGGGATACGATGGTCTTGATCTTGACATAATCGGACACCTCGTCGATGAGATATCCGAGTATTCCAAAAAGGGATTCCATTTCGTCATTGTTTCCTCAGGGGCCATCGCGTCCGGCATGAACAGAATGGGTTTCAAGGGAAGCCTCAAAAACCTGCCCCAGAAACAGGCGGCCGCGGCCGTGGGACAGGGAAGGCTGATGAGGGTATACTCTAATGCCTTCGGCAGACACGGACTGGTGACCGCTCAGGTATTGCTTACCATGAGCGATCTAACCGACAGGCAGAGATTTCTCAATACACACAATACCCTTTTAACTCTTATGGAATGGGGTGTTATACCCATTATAAACGAAAATGACACGGTCTCTGTGGATGAAATAAAGTTCGGGGATAATGACAATCTCGCCGCCATAATGGCGAATATCATGGAAGCCAACCTCCTGATAAATCTCACCAACACTGAAGGACTGTACGACAGGGATCCAAGGAAAACTGAAAACCCTACGCTGATACCCCTCGTCACGGAAATAACCTCCGAAATAGAGAAGGCCGCTTCATCCGAGGCGGACACCGTGGGTATGGGCGGAATGAAAAGCAAGGTGATCGCCGCCGGGAAGGTGACCGCTTCCGGCATCCCCTGTATCATAGCCCACGGCAAGAAGACCGGCATATTAGGTGACATACTCTCGGGCAGGAAGACAGGCACCCTGTTTCTGCCCATGGAACAACAGCTGAAGAGCAAAAAGTACTGGATAGCCTTTACCCTGCGTTCCAGGGGAAAGATCTGCATAGACAGAGGGGCGGAAGACGCCATCATAAATAATGGCAAAAGTCTTCTTCCTTCGGGCATCGTCAGGATCGAGGGTGATTTTCACATGGGTG
>CAZRUU010000208.1:0-2470 GCA_964603235.1 uncultured Syntrophaceae bacterium
TGTTTTTTGTCGCGGGTGCTATATATGTCAAAACACACAAAGAAAATATAAGTGAGCTCGATGGAATCGGCAGACAAATGCCGCTAACTATGGGTGCATTTGCGATCGGGGCGATGGGTATCGCGGGAATTCCCCCTGTATGTGGATTTATCAGTAAGTGGTATATGGCGATGGGTACCCTTGAGGCCCATGAGGTGGTTTTTCTTTTTGTCTTGCTCATAAGCGCCATGATGGACATAGCTTATTTCTTCCCGATAATTTATAACTCATTTTTTAAGAAACCCAAGGATAATGTAATCCTGCGTTTTAATGAAGCCCCGATGATGATGCTTGTTCCCTTAATGATAACGGCGATCATCTCAATTATACTTGGAATATTTCCAAATGCCTTCTTTAATTTCTTCAACTTAGCCTCTACGGCAGCAGGCAAAATACTTGGAGGGATGTAAATGGCAAAGATCCTGAAGATCGTATTTTTCATCTGCATCGGTTCACTTGTCCTGATAGGGCTATTGCTGCACGATGCCCATGCCCGTTTCTGGTGGGAGCAAATCCCAGACTTCGATGCGATCTTCGGTTTCTTAGGGTGTATCCTTATTGTCTTTGTCTCGAAGGCACTTGGTCATTACTGGCTTCAACGGAATGAGGATTATTATGACGATTAGTGCGATCCCGCCCGCGTTTATATTTATCGCCGGAGGCCTCTTGCTTCCGTTTCTTAAACTGAAGCGGGCAAAACAGATATTCCAGCTTTTGATTCCGACGATCGCGTTTATCGATCTCCTTTTCATGGGCCAGGGCACATACTGGACCTACCATTTTCTGGGGTACGAGCTTATCATGGGGAGGGTGGACAAACTCAGCCTCTGTTTTGGATATGTATTCGTTATTATTGCTTTTATTGGTATGGTTTATGCTCTCCATGTTGAAGAAGCCGGCCAGCATGTAGCCGCATTTCTCTATATAGGCAGTACGATGGGAGTGGTGTTCGCGGGAGACCTTTTTACCCTTTACGTCTTCTGGGAAATTATGGCCGTAACCTCTGTATTTCTTATATGGTACCGTAAGGACAAAAAAGCCCTGGATGCCGGGTTCAGGTATATAATGGTGCATATATTCGGCGGTTGTTGCTTGCTGGCGGGGATTATTATGCATATAGCAGACACCGGATCTATCTACTTTAATCTGATTGATTTAAATGGTCCCGGTTCCAAGTTTATTCTCCTTGGGTTTATCATAAACGCCGCTGTTCCGCCTTTCCACGCGTGGCTGGCCGACGCATATCCCGAAGGAACTATTACAGGCAGTGTCTTTCTAACGGCGTTTACCACGAAGAGTGCTGTATATGTTTTATTGAGAGGATTTCCCGGAGCAGAGATTCTGATTTGGCTTGGAGCAATTATGGCCGTATATGGAGTAGTCTTCGCCGTAATTGAGAATGATATACGAAGACTTTTATCGTATCATATCATAAGTCAGGTTGGGTATATGGTAACAGGTGTCGGGCTTGGCACAGCACTGGCGATGAATGGCGCCAGCGCGCATGCGTTCTGTCATATCCTCTATAAAGCCCTTCTTTTTATGGGCGCGGGCGCGGTGATATATGTGACGGGGAGAAGGAAGATGACAGACTTGCAGGGGAGAAACCTGTACAGGCAGATGCCTGTGACACTTATCCTGTATCTGATCGGGGCTTTTTCTATATCGGCCGTACCACTCTTCAGTGGTTTCGTCAGTAAGACAATGGTTATTGCCGCAGCGGCGGAAACAAACAATGCCTTGATATTTCTGATGTTGCACCTGGCCTCAATAGGGACATTCTTTTGTCTGACGCTGAAACTTACTAACGGGACCTGGTTTGGAAAAAATACTGAGGGCAACGGGGAAGAGAAAATAGAAGGCGCCAGGGAAGCACCGCTTAATATGCTGATTGCGATGGGACTGGCGGCGTTTGCCTGTGTATTTATAGGTGTCTATCCTCAAGTGCTCTACCACATTCTTCCCTATCCTGTGGACTATCAACCGTATACGACACACAATGTCGTTAATACGTTGCAACTCCTCCTTTTCGCTGCCGCTGCCTTCTGGCTCTATATTGATAAGCTTGGCGGAAAACATACCATTACCCTCGATACCGATTGGTTCTACAGAATTCCCGGTAGACTCTTTCTGTCATTCTGCAAAAAGCCCTTAAATACATTCAGGTCCAATGTTCAGGATCTCTTAAGTAAAAACCGGGCATTTGTTGCATCTTTGAGTAAAAATCCTTTTACCATACCGTCGGTTCTTGCCGAATCCATGAGACTGAAGACGACTTCAGTCACAGACCGCGAGCGGAAGGAAGAGATTTCAGTCAGGTTAAATAAACTGAAAAGCATTACTTATAACGAGAACAGATACAGGATCTCTATCGGTTGGAGTGTCATGGGTTGCATCGGGTTTGTTTCTGTCTTTGCTTTTATCTTTTTTT
>CAZRUU010000209.1:0-2468 GCA_964603235.1 uncultured Syntrophaceae bacterium
CGAATTCATGTTCCAGCACACAAGCATCGGCGTCACTGTAATTGATAAATTTGACTGCCTTGAGATAATCTCGTTGATGGTTCTGCCTGATGACATGTCGCACCTTCTCGGGATACGGGTAGTCCTGGTCCTGATCATTGATCGCCACAACGGAGCACTCGGCCCGACCGGTTCGTTCCATCGATTCAACCAGGTCCCTCGTAAAGGTCGCGATGCCACACTCCCGCGGGGGGTAATTCCCGATACACGCAATTTTAATTTTTTTCATTCATATCTCCTTGGAGTCGTTTGCTTGGTTTCGCTTCTTGACTTGGGGTGCACCCGGGCGGATTTGAAATGGCTCATCTACAGCCTCTGTTTTTTTATATGTAATATCTTGATAATAAGCTTTGCGGAGAATTATCAGTAGTCCCCGGCTAATTATTTTTGGTTTTTCATCGATACAGGCTGTCCCGTTGCTTCGAGGACACGAGTCCACAGGTTACCCTCTATGTCAACTTTTCTGCGGAATGCCACCGATTTAAGTGGCAGATGGACATATTCTCCATTGTAAAGACCCACCACCATTCCTGTTTTTCCCGCCATTCCGGCATGAGCTGCAAGTTGACCCAGAAGCTCACAGTATATGCTGTCACACGCGTTGGCGGGAACGCTTCGTATGGTATAACTGGGGTCAATATATTTGAGGTTAAGCTCCAGTTTGCTCTTTTTAAAGTGCTCTTCGATCTTTTTCTTTAGACATATGCCTATATCATTGAGTCTGATATTTCCTGATGCGTCGGTTTGATTCAGGTCACTGTCGGCATAAAGATCCTGTCCGGCGCCTTCCGCAACAAGTATGACGGCATGCTTTCTTGCCTGGAGGCGTTTTTCCAATATTTTCAGTAGACCCTTTTCACCCTCCAGATCAAATGGAACCTCAGGTATGAGAACAAAATTGACGTCATTCTGCGCTAGGGCGGCGTTCAGTGCAATATAGCCGGACTCTCTTCCCATTATTTTCACCAGTCCTATCCCCATGGGTGCGCCTTTTGCCTCCACATGGGCGCACTGAATTGCATTTACCACCATGGAGATCGCCGTATCGAATCCAAAACTTTTATCAATCAGATTCAAATCATTATCTATGGTTTTAGGTATGCCGATAACGCTTATCTTTAAATCCCTTCTGTTAATTTCTTCTGTTATAAGTTCAGCGGCTTTCATTGTGCCGTCACCTCCTATGCAGAAGAATATATTAATATTCATTCTGCGCAGAGTGTCGACCATTTTTCCAATGTTCTGACTTCCGCGGGATGAGGAAAGTATGCTTCCACCCAGCATATGTATGTCTTTTACCACTTCCGGCGTTAAATCCACCACCTCATGACAGTATTCCGGTATAAGACCCTGAAAGCCGTATCTTATGCCTGCGATGCTTCTGATACCGTAGCGATAGTAAAGACCCATTACCACCGCTCTTATTACATCGTTTATCCCCGGGCTCAGGCCACCACATGTAATGATGGCTGCGTTTACCTTTGAGGGGTCGAAGTAGATCATTTGCCTCGGGCCGGCTATTTCAATAGAAGGGGAGGGCGCTTTATCTGTTTGTGTGGCATTCAGGTTATCAATATAGTGATCATAAAGAACGCGTTTACTGTCCGGGATGAAGTTTCCCGATATAGTTGGAGATGTAACGGTTGGATTCCCAAGTTTCTGAATCTTGAACTCCGGTGTTTTTTCTTTCATCTCTGGTTTTCCTCCATCGCAAGCCTCGCGGCTGTTGTACCTGATATAATCTCTCCTTCAAACCCAAGGCCCGGCATCAGCATTCCCCCTGTAAGAAAAACATTCTTCAGGGGTGTCTTGCCGGACAGGGATGACATACCTATGACAGGATCTTCTGTCATGTATTTATCGTTGAGGATTCCATGATAACTTCTTGATATATCTATTGATCTTTCCAGATCCATAAAGTCGAGATTTTCTTTCATAAAGGGGAGAAACGATCCCAGGTTTTCCAGCATAGAGTCCGCGATTTTTTCGAGAGTACTGTTGTTGAACTTTGATGGGGAATTTTTGAGAAAGGTGGTAACGCTTACAGCTCTCTTTCCATCTGGTGCCCGCAGGATATCTCTGGGCTCGCTCGTTTCCAGAAACAGGGGATTGCCATTTTCAACAGATTTTTTTTCGTCTGATACAACAACATATATCCCCATCTTTTCCGGGATACACCTGTCATTTACACCAAGATGTATGGTGAATGGATAAAGTGATGGTTTTATCTTGTCATATTTCTTCCTGAATACTGAAAGATCTCTGTTACCCTCCAGCAAAGAAGCAAGTCCTTCATATTTTGTGCTTATTATTATATTTTTCCCGTAGATGTCAGGCGCATCATTGCCTTCCCCTTTCGCGTTAATCTTGATAACCCTCTCTGTGTCCAGTGTCAGGGTGGAACACCTCTCTATAACACCCCCATCTGC
>CAZRUU010000210.1:0-2462 GCA_964603235.1 uncultured Syntrophaceae bacterium
ATAAGCCGTTTAAGGTAAAGCTCAGGCGCTATTCTCAGGTAGAGATCCATATCCAAGGTATTGTGATATGTCTTAAATGGCCGCGCAACCGCGCCGCCGGCCATGGGCTGCATCATAGGAGTTTCTACTTCAAGAAAATCCCTTTCCTGCATGAAGTAGCGAATAAGTTTTATGATCCTGCTTCTCGTATAAAAGACTTCCTTGACGGAAGGATTCATTATAAGATCAAGATGTCTCTGTCTGTATCTGGCTTCGACATCGGTGAGACCGTGCCATTTCTCCGGCAGTGGCCTTACAGACTTTGACAAGAGCCGTATTTCCCCGGCATCAATGGTCAACTCGCCGGTTCTTGTCTTAACGAGACCTCCTGAAATGAAAACCATATCTCCTACATCAAATTTCTTGAAGACAGAGTATATGTCTTTGCCGACTTTGTCTCTCGCTATGTACCCCTGTATCCTTCCATCTCTGTCCTGAATGCTTACGAACGCGGCTTTGCCGAAGTTGCGTATTGCCATCAGTCTCCCCGCCAGTGCAAACTTTTCTTCAACCCCTTCAAGCCCCTCGTTATCCATATCGCCGAACCGGTCGATAACAGATTTAGTGGTGGCGGTGACTCTTACATCATTCGGATACAGGTCAACCCCCATGGACCTCAGCGATTCTATCTTTTCCTTCCTTTTCAGCAACAGCTCACTTTTCTCATCCATCAGGCGACCCCTTAAACGTAAAACAATCCTAACTATATCCTTTTCCATATTTAGTCAAGGGTTTTGAGAAAAAGGATTGACAAAAAAACTCTATAATAATAGCATACTGGACTGTTCACGCATGGAAGACATGTATGGGTTCTGAATAGAATGATCATTTTGCCGTCTGTGGTATTGAAAGGCGTTGTGTAATGGAGAACATTATAAGCAGAAAGAGAGCTCTCGACATTATCAACCGTTTCCACAGCTCAAAGGTGCTGGTAGTCGGAGACATTATGGTTGACCAGTTTATCTGGGGAAAGGTATCGCGTATTTCCCCGGAGGCTCCGGTACCAGTGGTAAAGGTCACATCTGAAAGCCTTCTCCTGGGTGGTTGTGCCAATGTGTTAAACAACGTGTTCTCTATGGGAGGAAAAGTTGCGGTTTCCGGCATTGTCGGATCGGACAAAATGGGTAGCTGGCTGATAGACAAGTTAAAAGCGATGAACATTGATACGGCCGGCATCATTGTGGAGGATGAACGTCCCACCATAGTAAAAACAAGGGTAGTTGCTCACAGCCAGCAGGTGGTAAGATTTGACAGAGAAGACAAGAGTCCGGTCTCACAGGACAGTCTTCAAGGGATAATAGAATACATAAAATCAATGGAAGACAACTTGGGGGCCGTGGTTATCTCGGACTATAACAAGGGAGTCTTTTCAGAAGAACTTATCAGGGGGATAAGGGAAATAACCTCGGAGAGGGGGATAATCCTGTGCATCGATCCTAAACAGAGCGATTTTTCCCTTTACCGCGGGTGTGACCTGATAACGCCCAACCACCAGGAGATGGAACGGGCGCTAGGCATGGAACTTAAGAACAATGACGATATTACAAATGGTGGCAGGACGCTTATCAGGAAGTTCGATTTCGGAGCCCTCCTGGTAACGAGAGGCGAAGAAGGAATGAGCCTCTTTGAAAATAACGGCAGAGTCACTCACATTTCCACTGTTGCCAGAGATGTCTTCGACGTAACAGGTGCCGGCGATACGGTGATAGGGGTTTTTGCTCTTTGTGTTGCGGCGGGAGCAACATTCAGAGAGGCCTCTGCTCTGTCCAATCATGCAGCCGGCATCGCAGTCGGCAAGGTAGGCACGGCGCCGGTCTACCAGGATGAACTGAAAAAACGCTATGAGCAGGCCAACCTTTCCTGAGCCGGTAAAATTAATATCCAGCATATTTTCCGGAAGCAGGGACATACTGAACAAAACCATAACGATCCTGTCGGAAGAACTTGGAGGGCTCGATTATATAAGTGCGCTTGCGCCTTTTGAATACACCGACTACTATGCAAAAGAATCAGGGGCTTCCCTTGTCAGGCGTTTTATATCTTTTGAAAATCTTGTGTCCCCGGAAACGCTTCCCGACATAAAGCTGTTCACAAATAAAGTGGAAGAAAAATTTATGAGAGATGGTAACAGAATTGTCAATATAGACCCGGGATATATATCCCTGGCCCATCTGATTCTTGCCACGGGAAAGGCCTATACTCACCGCCCCTATATCCGGGACGGTATATACGCCGATCTGACACTCATATTTGTAAAGCATACCTTTCGGAGCCTCGAGTGGACATACCCTGACTATTCAGACAAAAGCATGATTATGATGTTCAACAACATAAGAGAGAGATATACTATTCAGATTCAAAGGCTGTAAAGCAGCCATCTGTAAACCGTGAACTTTGACAAACTCGTAAAAAGTTTTCTTAAC
>CAZRUU010000211.1:0-2461 GCA_964603235.1 uncultured Syntrophaceae bacterium
TCGAATATCCCACATAAAGAGTTTCATGGCCGGATAAACAATTTTTTCGCAAAGCGTCATAATATACTCGCCCCAGACAATAATTATATTATCTGCTTAATCGAGTTTTTCTATACATACATGCTATATATGTCAAGCTGTTTCCTTAGTCCTGTTACTGCAATATGATTATGGCACACCTTTTTTCCTCTCCGTAATAGAATCAAAGAACTCCCCGCACCATAATGCTTTTACCTCGCTTATGATAGATTTTATTAGCCAAAATATTTTTTGGCGGCATCTCCATGCAGACCATTGCCAATACCTTTTTGACTTACTGTTTGTATTGTAGTAAGTCCCCGCGCTAATGTCTTCGGGGTTGAAAACCCGAGTTAATAAAGGTTTTTTATTTACTGAACAGGTAAAACCAGTGAATTCTGAAGAAAAAAATGTCAGCTGGACGGCAATAATAAAAGACGGGGTTGTCGGTGCTTGGCCTATCTGTCTCGGCTACCTTGCCATCGGACTTGCCTTCGGAGTGATCGCACAAAAGGCGGGATTCAGCCCGATGGAAATCGGTCTCATGTCCCTCCTCGTTTATGCTGGCAGCGCCCAGTTTATCGGCATATCAATGCTGAGCGCCGGTGCCGGCAGCATCCCCATAATTATAACCACCTTTACGATAAATCTTCGCCATATGCTGATGAGCTCATCCCTTTCAACCTTCATGCGTAATCTCGGCACAGGAAAGCTTTCTCTCTTTGCCTATGGTGTAACCGACGAAAGTTTCGCGCTTAATATTGTCAAGTTCCGAGAGGGGGATTGGGACTGGCGACGTGCCCTCGTTCTTAATCAAACCTCAAATCTCGCGTGGATTATAAGCACGGTGGCAGGAGGATTAGGAGGACGGTTCATACCTGCCGGGGCATTCGGAATCGACTACGCCCTGGTCGCCATGTTTGTATGCCTTCTTGTTTTTCAACTGAGAGGAAGATTGTATGCGATAGTGGCGATCATCGCCGGAATTCTGGCAGTTACTTTATCCCTTCTCATCCCCGGGAATTCATACATAATAATAGCTTCGGTAAGCGCCGCGACACTTGGCGTATTTCTGAAACGATCGAAGCTGTTCGCATGGACGGAACGGAAATCATGATACATGAAAACTATCTCTATGTTCTTCTCGGAATGGGAATCGTTACCTACATACCGCGGTGGCTTCCTCTCGTATTTCTGTCCCGCCGGGAACTGCCGGAATGGTTTGAACAGTGGCTCGACCTTATCCCGGCCGCGATATTGAGCGCCCTGATACTTCCGATACTCATAACAGCGGGGGACCCCCGGCATCTGGATCTTATGCGACCTGAGTTTCTCGTAGCGGTGCCGACCCTTATCTTCGCGGTAAAGACAAGATCTCTCGCGGGAACCGTAATTTTCGGAATGTTTCTCTTCTGGCTCGCCGAAAAACTTTTTTGAGGACGAGACCCCTGTTATCTCTATGGGCATGCACGACATGATTGCTGGATTTCTCTTGATTTGCCGGACCTTCCTGTTGTAAATTTCTGAGAAGAAGCTTAGAAAATATTGGCGATTTTACATGTAACTCTAAAAATATTGTTGATATTGAACATTGGGGTAAAAAATGGAAGGAAAAAGAGTCAGCGAAAGCAGTGTCATCCTGGCACAGCAAATGAACCCACAGGATGCAAATCCGACTGGAAATGTACACGGTGGTGTCATTATGAAGCTCATTGATACAAGTGCTGGTGTGGTTGCTACTAAACATGCACGGGCTAATACGGTCACTGCCTCCATCGACAGACTGGATTTTCATAATCCCGTATATGTGGGAAACCTTCTGAGGCTAAAGGCCAGCTTAGACATGGTCGGGAAAACCTCAATGGAAATTGGCGTTCGGGTCGAATCTGAAGACCTGATCACCGGCAAAATCCGGCATACAGCCTCTGCCTACCTCACCTTTGTGGCTCTGGACAAAAAAGGCAAACCAATGTTATTGCCCCCACTTGTTCTAGAAACCAGAGAACAGAAGAGACGTAATAGAGAGGCAATGGCCAGAAAGAAGGCACGGCTTTTCGAAAAGAAAAAGGAAAAAGAGTGCCAGGACAACTCAGAAAATCATCTATAATCACTTGTCTTCATCGTCCAGACTTGTCAAGAAATTTCAGGAACTAAAAATTCACGAATTTTTTCTTGGCATCCATCACTTTTGTTAGATATCTTTTTGCTTCATCGTGGGGCAGTGTGGTCTGAAGGGTCTTGAATACCTGAAGGGGGCCGAGACTGTTTATCCGTTGCGGCGCTCGTTTCCTGTCGGAGTCAAAGGTGCGCAACACATTCCCGGCCCCGGTATTGTAAGCGGCAATTACGCAATATTCCCTGGATACGGGATCTCGAATATCGCTCAGATATTTGTAATGCAGGATATGAAGGTAAGCAGTGCCATATTGAATGTTGTTCCCGG
>CAZRUU010000212.1:0-2461 GCA_964603235.1 uncultured Syntrophaceae bacterium
AGCGCTACCATGTCATTTTCGTATGAGTCGATCCTTTTTTCGATCTTTTTGAGAATATCTCCGGCTGTCATAATTTAATTCTCCTGATTTTCCGTGCCGTTTTTCTCCATGTGAAAATTTCCGAATGAGGAGAGCGGCTTGTTAAATTTCTCTTTATTGCCGAGTACAAGAACGATTCTGCTTTCCCCGGAGAGGTAACGCGCTGCGACATGTCTTAAATCATCCAATCCTGCCATTTCTATATTATCTTTGTAATTTGTCAGGAAGTTATCCGGGAGTCCGTCGAACTCCAGCATCATCTGGCCCATAACTATTTGGCTTGGCCTGGCAAAAGAGAAGATAAAATTATTTATAATGGATTCCTTTGCCCACGCAAGCTCTACGCCGGACTCCACACCTCTGTCCCTCACGTTGTCCAGAATTTTTGTTATGGCGGACAGGGCTTCCACAGTGGAGGAGCCTTTTGCCATGGCGTAAGCGCCGAAAATACCATATTTTGTACGAGGAGAATAGAAACTTCCGGCACTGTAGGCAAGCCCCAGCCTGTTTCTCACCTCGGCAAATATGTGTGAACGAAAACCGCCGCTCCCTGTGATAAAATCAAGGATTTCAAAGACATAATAGTCGGGACTTTTCTTTCCGGGTGCCGAGTGTCCTATAATAATAACGGACTGTGGAGTGCTTTTGTAAATGTAATTCAGCGAAGCTCCCACACGAGCTGGAGGGGGAGGGGGCTTTTCCGGACCTCCTGGGATATCCCATTTCCCCAAACTGTTTCTTATCTTTATTACCGCATCCTTTTCTTCTATGTCACCCGACAGGGCTATCATAACATTGCCTGGTCGAAAGAAACGTTTGTAAAACTTCAGCAGATCGTCCCTCTCTATTTTTTGTATGGATTCGACTGAGGAGAGTCTTCCCCTCGGGTCACCATGGTACATCAGGCGGCGGAACTCCCTGAACGCGATCTTCTGCGGGTTGTCGGATATTCTTTCGAGGGCCTCTATCTCGAGGATTTTTGCAGTCTCCAACTTTTCCTCAGAAAAAACAGGGCTTGTTAGGATATCGGAAAATATTTGCAGCCCCTTGTTTATATCTTTTTCAAGAACGGACATGGACAGTGTGCAGGAATCCGTTCCCACCGATACAGCTATCTTTCCTGCTATAAAATCCAGCTCCTCATCTATCTGATTGCCCGTCATGGATTTTGTTCCCCCCGTGCGCATCACGGTTCCGGTGATCTCTGCCAGACCTTCTTTTCCGGGAGGATCGTAGAAAGAGCCCATTCTTATAACGGCGGATATGTTCACGAGGGGGATCTCGTGATCCTCCAGCATATAGAGTATGATGCCATTTTCAAGTTTTACCCGCTGTGCTTTCGGAGGTTCGAAACGAAGCGGAGCATACACAATATCATCCGGATCAGTCACTGATGTGCTGTGCCACGCGCATGAAGACAGAAGCACAATGAAGACTATCGTGTAAGCAATATATCTTTTCATTTTTCTCTCACCAGCTCGGCGACCGTCCTGTTCCGGGGCTCGAGGTATTTCTTTGCGGCCGATATGACATCTTCCGGAGTGACCCTTTCCAGAAGGTCAGGAAATTTTGTAATATATTGCCAGCTTCCCGCTACGGCTCCATAATAGGAGAGCATGCCGGCAAGGCCGGAATTTGTGGAAATATGCCTCAAGATATCTGCCTTCAACTGGTTCTTCGCTTTTTCAAGCTCTTCAGGTTTAACAGGCTCTTTTTTTAGTATATCCAGTTCTTTATAAATTATCTCTTCCAGCTCTTTGCAGGTGTGCGGCGAGACAGGTTCCGCGAATACGACAAAGAGATTGGGATATCTGGCGCCCGGAAATCCGTTTGCCGTATTTACGCCCACGGCTATACCCTTTTCAACCAATGCCTTGAAAAGTCTTGATGTCCTTCCTCCCGAGAGGATTGTGTCGATAACGTCGAAAACGCAGTCGTCAAAAGAGGGAAGGGTGGGCTTGTGGTATCCTATGATGAGCCTGGGAGAGGCATCAGATATCAGTTTCACCCGCCTCTCACCATTCTGAGGTGGTTCCTCTGTGGGACACCTTACAGGGATTTCCTGAGATGGTATCCTTCCGAAATAGTGTTTTATGATTTTCATTGTTCTGTCCGACGACACATCCCCCACAATAGCTATGGTCGTGTTATTGGGGGAATAATAAGTTCTGAAAAATTCCTTTGTGTAATCGATGTTCAAGAAACGCATGTCGGGCGCCCAGCCGAGCACCGGTCTTCTGTATGGATGAACCATGAAGGCTGCGGCTAAAAACTGCTCCATAAGCTTTCTCCCCGGATTCGATTCCACCGTCTGTTTGCGTTCCTCCATAACCACCTTGCGCTCCGAATAGAACTCGCGAAAGACAGGGTTGAGCATCCTGTCGGACTCTATTCTTGCCCACAGTTCTATTCTGTTGGAGGG
>CAZRUU010000213.1:0-2455 GCA_964603235.1 uncultured Syntrophaceae bacterium
TATCCCCCACAGTCAGGTCAACCGTTAAGATCTTGCCCATATATCCCTTGCCCATAATACCTCCTTACAAATCGCAAAACCGTTACAAGACAGGATAAGAGGAACAGGAAGCCGATGGTTACGTCATCTGTTCCTTTTCAGGATTGTGCAAATGAGAATTTTATAGAGTAAAACAGATATAAGTCAAGGAAAAGTTGTCCCCCGTTCTTCTCCCAGTACATATGTCACACTGTAATCCGAATAAACAAATTATTTGTAGAATTTTCTTATAATTTATACTATATTAGTAGCCTTTCCTGATAAAATCTTTAAGAGAAAGGGGTGATCATGAGATTTGACATAGCAAAAAGCGGGACAGGAATAGCATACGAGATACGCAATATAGTAAATATAGCGGAAAAGTTGAAGGAATACGGCGTTGATGTTACCTGGGAAAACATCGGAGACCCCGTAGTAAAAGGTGAAAAGATTCCTGAATGGATGAAGGAAACCCTGACCGACATCATGAAAAATGATATGTCATACGCCTATTCTCCCACCAAGGGTATGGAAGAAACCAGGGAATTTCTCGCAGAGAAGGTGAACAAGAGGGGAAAATACCAGCTTGGCAAAGAGGATATCATCTTTTTCAACGGACTTGGAGACGCGATTGCGCGGGCATACAGCTCCATAAGGGTCGAAGCCCGGATCATCATGCCGGAGCCGACCTATTCCACCCATCTTCTCGCGGAGATCCTTCATGCCTCTTTTCCGCCGAATACCTACCGGATGAATCCCTACCACAACTGGCATCCCGACATCGCGGAACTCGAGCGAAAGGTGAAAAGTCACGACAGTATCGTCGGCGCCCTTGTCATAAATCCGGACAACCCGACGGGATTCGTCTATCCGGAAGAAAGCCTCAGAAAAATTGTAAAAATCGCTCAAGAGTATGACCTCTTCCTCATCTTCGATGAAACCTATCAGAATATCCTGTATAATGGGTGTAAAACCCTTCCACTTTCAGACATTATTGGAGATGTTCCCGCTATCAGCATGAAGGGCATCTCGAAAGAATTTCCATGGCCCGGATCACGATGCGGATGGATAGAGGTATACAACGCCGATAAGGACGAAACCTTCTCAAGATATATAGACGCCATATTAACGCAGAAGATGGCTGAGGTCTGCTCTACAACGCTGCCTCAAATGGCCATCCCGAGGATTATGACCCATCCCGAGTATCATAAATATCTAGACAGCAGAGTAAGACACTATGAAAAGCTTTCCAACATAGCATACAACATTCTTAAGGATGTTCCGTACATTGTGGTAAACAGGACAAATGGCGCCTTTTACATGACTATTGTGTTTAACGAGGCGGTGCTCAACGACAAACAGATATTACAGATAAAAAAGGCCCCTATAAAGAATTACGTGGAAGAGATGGCGGGTCCCCATATAGAAAATGACAAACGTTTCGTTTACTATCTCCTCGGGGCCACGGGAATCTGCGTGGTACCCCTAACATCATTTTTTACCGCACTCCCGGGTTTCAGATTGACACTGCTGGAAAAAGACGAAGGCAAGTTCGAGAAAACGATAAATACATTAGCGAAAAAGATCGTTGAATACGTCGAGTCTTCAAAGTAGGAACATCAACATTGATGATTCTGTTGATTAATGAGGATTTTCGTTCAATATCAAGGCGTGCGAAAAAAATAACCGCAGGCATATAGTTGATATTCCGAGGATTATTTGTTGAGTATAACGCAGAGATTGGGCGAAAAGACCATTAATAAACAGGATCATTGATGCGGATTGACAAATCACCGGCTATTATAGCCTCCATGTTCGACAGGATCGCTTCCACCTACGATCTGCTCAATTTCACACTTTCATTCTCCATGGATGAGCGTTGGAGAAAAACCGTCATATCAGTTCTGAACATTAAGAATGGTGATAAAGTGCTCGACATAGCAACCGGCACAGGAGATATGGCGGTCCGCGCCTTGAGAACAGTCGAGTGCACGGTCACAGGCATGGATATATCCCGCAGGATGCTGGACATTGCCGCTCAAAAAAACAAATGGTCCCGTGGACGCTTCCTTATAACTGAGGGGGATGCCCTCGCCATGCCCTTTTCAGATGAAACCTTTGATCATGCAATGACAGCCTTCGGAATAAGAAACATGTCAGGCCTTCCCACCTTCCTGAACGAGGTTTTCAGGGTGCTTAAAGATGGAGGAAAAATGGCAGTACTTGAACTCTCTGTCCCTTCCCATCTTCCCTGGAAATGGTTGTATTTTGCCTATTTCAAGACCATACTCCCTCTTATCGGGGGATTTGTATCGGGGGATTTTAAGGCCTATCGGTATCTTCGGGATTCAGTAATAAGATTTCCCCCTCCCGGTGAACTTGAATGCCTGATGAAGGAGAGCGGGTTCGAAGTTCTACAATCATCACCCCTGTTCTT
>CAZRUU010000214.1:0-2447 GCA_964603235.1 uncultured Syntrophaceae bacterium
TTTATCGCAATAATGTCATCCCCGCTCCGCATACCCGCTTCAAACGCCGCACCATCTTTCTGTATGTCTCCAATCATGGACGTGGAAACTGGAACCCCGGCAGCGTATACCACGGCAAAAGCAATGATGGCAAAGATGAAATTGGTCAATGGACCCGCCGCCACTATCGCCATCTTTCTCAACACGGTCTGTTCCTGGAATGACCGTTTTTTATCTTCCGGAGGCAGGTCTTCGTCATTTTCAGACTCACCCAACATCTTCACATACCCTCCGAGCGGTATCGCGGAAAGTGTGTATTCCGTTTCTCCAATCTTTTTGCCGATCAACCTAGGGCCGAAACCGAGCGAGAATTTCAGAACACCCACACCGAAGAACTTTGCAACTGAAAAGTGACCCAGTTCGTGAACAAAAATCAACACTCCCAACAGAATTATAACTGATACAATACTTAAGCCCATTAAGACATCATCCTTCTCTCAATAACTTCCCTCGTCCTGACACGTCCCCGGCAGTCCGCATCGAGGACATCCTCAATCCGGTTAATTTCTTTTGTCCTGTGGGAATCAAGGACTTCCTTTACGATGACGGAAATATCCACAAATCTTATCTCTCCCTCTACAAAAGCCTCTACAGCCACCTCATTTGATGCATTCATGACCGTCGGTGCTGATCCGCCCTTCCCGGCAGCCGCATACGCAAGTTCAAGAGCCGGGAATTTAGCGTAGTCCGGACTTATAAACTCGAGAGCACCGACAGAGCACAAATCCAGCGTTTCAACTGCTCCCTGTAATCTTTCAGGGTATGAAAGGGCGTATGATATGGGACCTCTCATATCGGGCACGCCCATCTGGGCTATAATGGAACCGTCAACATATTCCACCATCGAATGTACAATACTCTGCGGGTGTACACAAACATCTATTTTATCTATATCCATATCAAATAACCACTTGGCTTCTATGATTTCAAGCGCTTTGTTCATCATGGATGCAGAATCTATGGTAATCTTCCTGCCCATTTCCCAGTTTGGATGTTTAAGGGCATCGTCAAGGCTTATGGATGCAAACCGCTCCAGGGGAAGATTTAAGAAGGGCCCTCCAGAAGCCGTAAGTACAAGTCTCTTTACTTCTTTTTTATTATGACCCTTCAAACATTGAAAAATTGCGCTGTGCTCACTGTCAACAGGAATAATATTCACTCCTTTTGATGCGGCCCTGGCGATGACCAGTTCCCCAGCCATAACCATCGTTTCCTTATTGGCAAGCGCGATGTCTTTTCCAGCATCAATGGCTTCAATCGTCGGAGTAAGTCCCGCCGCACCTGATATGGCCGACACGACTATATCCGCCTTTCCCCATGAAGCAACTTCCCTGTATCCGCTGTCACCCGAAAGTATCTTTGGAGTAGCAGGGTGTCCGAGCATTTCACGTAATTTGCCGGCATTTTCGTCATCAATAACGGAGACAATCTCCGGCCCGAATTTGTCTATTTGTCTTTTGAAAAGCGAAAGATTTCTGCCTGCGGCAAGGGCAACCACCTTGAATATGGAGGGATTTCTGTCTATGATATCAAGAGTATTCACTCCTATGGAACCTGTTGACCCCAGAATGGATATATTTTTCATGTAATTACCAATAGATTATAATAATATATAAAGGGAATCATAAAAATAAGTGAATCAAGACGGTCCAATATCCCTCCATGGCCCGGGAGAAAAAAGCCGGAATCTTTAATCATGCAAGTTCTTTTGAGGGCAGACTCGCAAAGATCTCCCAACTGGCCGATAATACTCCCCATAAAACCGAGGATTATCGTATGGACAATAGAAAGGCCATGAAAGAACAGGACTTTGAACAACAGACACACGAGGATGGTGCCGACTATAGACCCGATTGCTCCTTCCACTGTTTTTCCCGCACTGATCGCGGGTATAAGCTTGGTCTTCCCCAGGGATTTTCCGGCATAAAAAGCACTGCTGTCGCCTGCAAAGGCGGCAACTATAACGAAAAAGACCCATGTGATGCCATTTTCAGAACATCTAAGAGGAATAATATACGATATAAGCAACGGTATATACATAAAGCCAAACACAACACGGGGAAGTGACGCAAACTCTGTTAAACCATCTTTTGCCCTTAAGAGAAAAAGCATAAATACTATGATAAATGAAAAGGTCACCGTGGCAAACATCAGCGGCAACCCACCCATATATGCCGAAAGGGGTATCAGAAAAGACAGTATCAGTCCTTCGGTTTTTTCCCAGTAGTATTTTCCCTTAAAGATCATGGAATTGTATTCGAATACACCCGCTGCAATGAGCAGGGTTATAATCAGGGAAAATATCAGAGGAGAGCTGTACAGGATAGCCACGATTAGTAAGGGTACCGCTATGATTCCTGTAATCCATCGCTTTACATGGGAGCTCATGTTACTCATATTATTAATCC
>CAZRUU010000215.1:0-2437 GCA_964603235.1 uncultured Syntrophaceae bacterium
ACAAAGTGGTGTTATTCTAATTCTTTTGACAACGTAAGGCAAACAGATTTTCCCCTTATCCCATTGCAAAATTGAAAAATAGGAAAGTGTGGGTCTGTTTTATATGAGCAGGAAGCTATTCTTCTTTTACATGACGAAGGAAGATCATATGGAAACGATTCCTTGGGAAGATCAACGGGATTTGGGTAACAGGCCGTTAAGATGTGGCCCTTATACCTGGTACTGCGGCGTGTACTCCGGAACAATCTCCCGGAGTTTTTTCTTTATGGCGGTTGCGTCACGGGTGACGGCAATAGAAAGAAGTCCATCTATATCGGCATTGAGCGCGTCTCTGTCAAACGAGTCTCCCCTGAGAACGAGGACCTTCTCGTGGCTCGTCGCCACAATTCCCTCCCCTTCCGTTATCAGCTCTTCATACAGTTTCTCACCGGGACGAAGACCTGTGAACTGAATAGGGATATCTTTTTCAGGTTCCAGTCCGCTGAGGCGGATCAGATCTTTTGCAAGATCCACGATGCGCACCGGCTTCCCCATGTCCAGAATAAATATCTCACTCCCCTTCCCCATAGCCCCGGCCTGGAGTATCAGTTGCGCCGCTTCCATGACGCTCATAAAATAACGGGTTATCTCCGAATGGGTCACGGTAACGGGATAACCACGCGATATCTGTTCCTGGAATATTGGGATGGCCGATCCGGAACTTCCTATGACGTTCCCGAAGCGCACGGCCATAAAGCGTGTCTTTGTACTCCCGTTCATGGATTCAACAAGCATCTCGCCCACACGCTTCGTGGCACCCATGGCACTGGACGGTCGGACAGCCTTGTCCGTTGAGACAAGGACGAATCGCTCAACCTGACTCTTCGATGCCTCTTCAACCAGATTTCTGGTGCCCTGTACATTGTTGCACACCGCCTCCCACGGGCTGAGTTCCTGCATCGGCACATGCTTATAGGCGGCAGCATGGAATACCACATCGGGGGCAAACTCTCGGAACACCTGTGAGACCGCCGAGCGTTCCCGTATGTCCATCAGGTACACAGATACCTGAACGGAACCGAATCTCTGTGCACATTCCCTTTCAAGACGGGAAAGATTGCACTCATTAAAATCCAGGACAGCCAGGGCCTGCGGACGGAAACGGCATATCTGCCTTACCAACTCCGACCCTATCGACCCTCCGGCTCCCGTTACCAGAATTCGCCTGTTGTTCAGATACTGTTTGATTTCATCTTCATCGAGACGGACCTCTTCTCTACCCAACAGATCCTCCAGGGTCACATCCCGGATAGCCTTCACCGAAACCTTTCCCTCGATAATCTCCATTATTCCCGGCACCGTACGAAATCTTTTTCCCGTTTTTTCGCACAGATCAACAATACGCCTCATCTGCTCTCCCCGTGCCGAGGGAACAGCTATCAGTATTTCATCAAACTTTGCCTGAAATTTCCCGATCTGATCCACGGTTCCAAGCACAGGAATACCGTGTATGGCCTGTCCCTGTTTGCTCAAATTATCATCAAGAAACAGTATCGGTTCAAAATTGATCTCGGGATTTTCCTGCATTTCCTTCAATATCTTTTCCCCCGCGTCTCCCGCCCCTATGATAAGCGCTTTTTTGACCGAAGGATTGATATGACGTTTAAATGTCCAGAAAAAGGGGAAACGGTTGGCAAGCGAAAATCGTATGGTGATGCGCACCCCCCCGATGAGGAGAAAGGTGAACAGCCAGTCGATGATATACACGGAACGGGAATAACCTTGAAAGTGATACAGGTACAGAATGCTCAGGACTATAACCGCCGAAGAAAAGGTTGATGCCCTGAAGACATTTCTCATATCGATAAAGCTCGTGTATCTCCACATCCCATTGTAGAGCCCGAGTACAAAGAAACAGACAAGCTTAAAGGGTACTATAAAGAGTATCGTGTCTTTCAGCTTCACATAATGATCCAGCGGGATATACCCGTCAAATCGCAGCAGAAATGCAAGTGTATAGGCCGCCGCTACAAGGGCCGCATCTATAAGCAGCATCAGGTAAAAGTTTCTACGGCGCAGGATATGTATCACGTCAAAAACCGCCTTCTGAACATTAAACTGGTCAGGGTAAATCCACCGAGACAAACCGCCAGCCACAACAGGGTATTAATAGCACCAAATGGTCTGAGTATCAAGATGCCGCCGCTCCACTGGAAAGAATGTAAGGCGAGAAACCCGAATCCGATCAGACCCGTTATTCCGGCAATTCCGTTGATTCTATCCATAAAGTTATAGAAATTCGCGGTACCGGCAATAAAGATGATAAGCAATAAACATAACCCCCTACAGGGAGCAAAAGATTAGCTTGCTGCACTGCTCAGGAGAACACTTGAACACAGCGATCTTTACCATCCTATCTCCTCAAAAGAAAAACAGTCTCCAGTGTATGAACAGGTCT
>CAZRUU010000216.1:0-2388 GCA_964603235.1 uncultured Syntrophaceae bacterium
TCTGCTGAATCCCCTATAATTTCTCCCTCTTTCACCCACATGGAACGCCTTTTGGGGGATTTCGGCTTGGGATCACTGATGAGGGCTGCCCTGTAGTCATCCGTCATAATGACACCGTACAGAACGACCTTCCTGCCGGAGATCCTGATATCTCCTTTAACCGGTTCAGCCTCCACCTGCTCCCCTTCCTCTTCCACGAATTCCGCCCTGTCCGGGCTGAAGAGATTTCTGTCCGTCACCGCTCCGTAGGCCGTTTCCGGGGGCATTTTTTCTCTTGTGACTTTCTTCATATGCCACTTTTTCGTCTTTTCGGCTACCGCCTGCGCTGTTTTTATCCCGTCTCCACTTTCTACCCACACACCGATACTCTTTGCCCCGAAGAAGGCAACACACACCGCCAGGATAACATTGATAAACCATGTCCTTGAAAAAACATCAAGTATTGATCTCATTTAACTCCCAGACTCCTTCATGAAACCGGCAACGGTCATGTTCACCTTTAGTTGTTCCCTGCCTTTTCTTCTCGGGACAATAATTCTTATCTCACGCACCGTCAGGTACTTTCCGGATGTTTCAATGCCGTAAAGTATCTCCTGCATCTGCCTTACCGTCGAGACAATTGAAAACTTTACCGGAATGCTCAGATATTTTGTATCATCCTGCTTCGCGGCCTTCAAAACCCGCATAGATTTTATCTCCACACCATTTTTCGATGTAACGGCATTCAGGATATTCTGCATGTCAACCGCCGCGAGGGATGGGGTCTTTCCTGTCAGGAACCCGGACTCTCCCCGTTTCAGAGCGCTGGTGAGGGCGGCAAGGCGCTTTTCTAATTTCTCCCCCTCCTCAATGGCCCTCTGATACTTTGCAAGCTGTTTCTCCTTCGCCGCAATCTGAGTTCCTCCGTCGTAGATCCCATGGAAAAGGGGAGCTGCTCTGTACACAAGGCCTAAAAAGAGCAGAATCACCCCACCGATCAGGATATATTTTCTTTCTCTGGTAAGCGAGAATTTCATCATGATCCGCCCCGCATTATCTTCAGACCTATACGGAATCTTTCTTTCCCGTCTTTGGTTTTAGTGATAGTAGACACAAACGCCACATCACCAAAAAGGGGAGATTTTTCGAGTAGTGGTATGAGCTCCGCCGCTGACTCCGCGTACCCGTCTATTTTAACATCGTCGCCTGAAACAGAGAAACTGTTAACCCACGCGCTCTGTGGAATTATGTCGCTGAGGTCTCTCAGGATATTAAGAACCGGCACGCGATTCCCTCCAAGATTATTAAGATAATCTATCTGTCCTCCCAGCTCGTCACACCTTGCACGCATTTCCCCCACACCGGCAACCTTTGCGCTCAACTGCTCGATCTTTGTGTCCAGACGCTCCAGATCAAGCCGCGCCTTCACGATCAAGCCACCCCCCCATGAGAGAAGGAAAAGAACCATCAGTCCCCCCAGGATCAGCATGGCGTAATATCCCGCCCTGCCTGGCTTCTTCCTCACCCCGACGGGAAGCAGGTTGATGTCCATCGGCGTCTTCTGTATCGCCTTCAGGGCACAGCCATACGCCGGCATCAATTCGTGCGACAGTATCCGCCCGTCCGGAAAATCCATCTGGCGGATTTCAAACAGATCTTCCCCACCAGTGCGGGTAAAGAGATTATCATCCATGCGTGGGCCATAGAATGTCACAGGCGGTTTTTCCTCTCCATCGTCCAAACTTTCACCGAGGAGTTCCAGCTCCTGCCGCACAACGGCGGAAAGGTTGCTTCCGTCTTCCGCCACTTCCACGTAACGCGAATAGAGCAAGAGGTTATTTCTGACCAGATTGATCTCCATATGACCACCCGCCATGTACAGAGCAGCCAAAGATCCCGCATGTGCAACCGTGCCGCCATGAGGGAAATAGTCGGCCAGCGCCGTTGAACTGATCTCTATCCCCGAAATACCCATTCCGAGATCCTCACACAGGTTTACATACGGACCAATGGCATCCTTTGCTGCCACAACCAGAAGCGCTTTCAGCGTTCCCGCTTCTCTGTCTTCCGAGATTATCTGGCAATCAAAGTAAACGTCGTCCGCCGAAAAGGGTGTGTACTTTTCCATCTCATAGCCGAGGGTTTCGCGGAGGTTTTCCCTTACTGCCAGGGGAAGCTCAACGTATCTGAGTACAGCCAGGTCCCTCGGTACCGAGAGATAAATATCTGTCGAAAGAATGTGGTTTTTCTCCAGGAATGCCTGGATCATGTTTCTTGCCACTGCCAGTCTTTCTTCCAGGGTTTTTTCAGCGGGCAACTGATACACAGCTTGAGCCTCCAGTTTTATCTCCCTGAATGACGCTTTGAGATATGCCACTGAAAGAAATTCTGTTTCGATACTGACACCCA
>CAZRUU010000217.1:0-2385 GCA_964603235.1 uncultured Syntrophaceae bacterium
GTGGTAGCAAGAAAAAATCAAAGGGGGTTAAGCTTCTCGCCTAACCCCCTGATTTTATTTGGTAGCGGGGGCCGGATTCGAACCGACGACCTTTGGGTTATGAGCCCAACGAGCTACCAGACTGCTCCACCCCGCGTCATGTGATATGCTGATACATCCGTCAGTCACATAAATATACTTCATGGCAGATGTGACGCTGTATCTAAGCCAATATTCGGAAAATGTCAAGGAGTTTTCTCTTTCAGTCCTACAACATGATATATGTCTATCTTCCTGTCTATTCCCTTGAGCATAACCGGCCCCATGTCTTCGGCCCGGATACTGTCTCTCACTTCGCGGTATGTGTCACCGCATACAAGAATCTGTCGTGCTCTCGCAAGTTTTTCGAGCCGTGACGCCACGTTGACTGTGGACCCCATCACGGTATATTCTTTCTTTCTGGAAGAACCGAATATCCCGGCCATAACCTCTCCCGTGCTTATTCCTATTCCGATAGAAATCTTTCGGCCCGTTGCAGGAATGCCACTGTTAATCCTGTCAATCTCTTCCATCATTTCAATCGCGCACGTAACCGCCCTCAGGGCGTCATCCTCAAAGGTCAACGGGGCACCGAATACACCCATAATGCTGTCACCGACATGTTTGTCCAGGGTTCCATTATGTCTGCATATAATCGCGTCCAGCGGTGAAAAATAATATACGTTGAGCATCTCGCAAATCTCTTCAACGCTCATGCTCTCGGACAATTCGGTAAAACTCCGTATGTCGCTGAAGAGTACCGTGGCCTTCCGCTTTCCTGAACGTATATGAGCATCTCCCTTCGACATCTCGGAAAAGACCTGTTCAGAAACAAACTGCTTGAGTCTCTTTCTGAGATTGTATTCCCTGACCTTCGCTTTCAGTTCAATATTTAAAAAGGGCTTCGTGATAAACCCGTCTATGCCCGCATTGACCGATTCAATAGCGCTCTCCATCGTGGCATACCCGGTGAGCATAATTCTTGTCACCTCCGGATTGATCTTCCCTATCTCGATCAGGGTTTCCAGCCCGTCAATGCCGGGCATCTTGTAATCCGATATGACTGTCTCTATCTGGTAAGGATTCTCTCTGACAATAGCGATGGCCTGATTGCCGTCCTCCGCCAGTGATACGGCATAACCGTCCCCTTCAAGAACCTTTTTCAGAGATCTCCTCACACCCTCTTCATCATCCACAACCAGAAGACCTGTCATGATTTCCTCCTTCTGCAGGGAAGCTCCACGGACACGACGGTTCCCCCACCCTTCTCGCTCTGTATCGCAATGTTCCCATCATGTCTCTTTATAATCTCATGGGAGACATACAGCCCAAGTCCAGTACCCTCTCCCGGTTTTTTAGTCGTAAAAAAGGGTTTGAATGCGTCTCTGACTTCTTCGGGAGACATGCCCTCTCCCGTATCGTGACATTCAATACGAACAATATCCGTATCTTCCTCATATCGTGTCACCAGCGTTATCTTACCCTTGGCATCCGGAAAAGCCTGGATCGCGTTATTGATGATGTTGATGGCTACCTGCCCCAGATTGGCAAAGTTTCCTTCGATATCTGGCAGGTCTTTCTCAAGATCCTTTTCAATGGTTATTTTAGACCCTTTGTACCGGTTGCGCAGCACCCTCAGGGCGTCATCTATCAAGATATTTATATGTACCTGCTCAACATAGGTCTGGGTTTGCCGAGAAAGGTCCAGGAGACTTTTAACAATGTGGGAGGCCCTGTCAAGCTCTTGGAGAGAAAACTGTAAATCCTCTATTAATTCATCACAATCCATGCCTTGCACATCCTTCCAATGCCTGATTGTTTCGACAGATGTCTGGACAAGACTGGATGAGCTTGCAAGGGGGTTATTGAGTTCGTGCGCCGTACCGGCTACAAGCTGCCCGATGGAGGCAAGACTCTCCGACCGGATCAACTGCTGCTGGGTCCTGTCTTTTTCTTCAAGCGTCGCCGCAAGGTCTTCTGTCCTTTTTTTGACCTTTTCTTCCAGTTCAATATTGATCTCCGCGATTCTCTCATAGTTCTCGGCATTTTCTATGGCTATCGCCCCCTGGTTGGCAATGGTCTCGAGAAGTTCTATATCTTCATGCACAAACAGTTCACCGGATTTCTTCTCTCCCAATGCTATAATCCCCGTCAGTTTATCCCTGGACAGCATGGGGATCAGTATGGTGGCACCGGTCATGTCGAACAGGTCAGATACCTTACTCTCTTTATCATCAGAGATATCTATCCTCCCTATAGTGGACCGTCCCACCGTTTTTCTGTAAGTCTCAAAAAAATCCGCTATAGGCCGGCTTTTCTCCATACAGGTCTCCTGCTTCCTCCCGAGCGGGTCTCTTCTGTTGGAAT
>CAZRUU010000218.1:0-2384 GCA_964603235.1 uncultured Syntrophaceae bacterium
CGGGTGACAGGCTGCCCGGTCCCGGAGACGTTATGTACAGGGATTACGCCGGAAAACACAAGAATGCTATGTACTCCGAACTTATGGAATGCATCAGGTCGGGTGTATCAAAGGAGTTCCCTGATGAACAGTACAACGATAAGTTTCTTTACATAAAGATATCTCCCTTCCCCGAAGGGGCAATTATAACATCCATAGATGTTACTGATCGTAAGCTGGCCGAGAGAAGACTTTCCCATCTTGCCACTCATGATCCACTCACCGGTCTACCCAACCGGATACTGTTTGACGATCGTTTATCGCTTGAGCTGGCCCGCGCAAAACGCGGCAACAAGAAGCTGGCTGTTATGTTGCTCGACCTGGATCATTTCAAGGACATAAACGATTCATGGGGACATACCGTGGGGGACGAGGTACTCAAGACTGTCGGCAGACGTCTCCCGCAGTTCCTACGCAAGAGCGATTCAATCGCCCGAATGGGGGGGGATGAATTTCTTATACTGTTGCCGGAAATAGAGGATGCGGAAGACGTGCTCACAATCGCCCTGAAAGTACTGGACGCTTTCAAGGAACCTTTTATTGTGGGTGCAAGAGAACTCTACACAACCCCCAGTATCGGTATTGCCATCTATCCTGATGATGCCACCGATCCCGACATGTTGATGAAGAATGCCGATATAGCCATGTACAGTGTAAAGCAAAAAGGACGCAACGACTGCAGGCGGTACGCTCCAGGCATGCATGTAAAAAAGTCGCTGACAGTGGAAAAACGGGAGAAGGCATGACATGAAGAAACGAATCATGCCGGTTACAAGATGAGAGTGTCATCGCGGAAGACATGGCGAGGATTTTAAGAGAGAATTGATTCCGAATCCCCTGAAAGTTCCCGGTATTTCCAAAAAGATATATTGACAATAGAATGAATTTAAACTACAGAATCCCCCCAAGCAGACTGTTGAAAAACCTGATTATCAGATCTTTCAACAAACTTAATACACACTCAGGAGAATAAAAGTGAATGACGCTTTGGCTGTAACATCGACAGATATTGGAAGACATTTTCATGGAAACGTACTCGATATGATACTGGACTCAGGACCCATGGTCCAATTTGTGCTTCTGTTGCTCCTTTTCTTTTCCGTGGTCTCTTGGGCAATTATCCTGATGAAATACAGGGTTATTAAAAAGTCCAGAAGAGAAAATGATATGTTTCTGGATAGATACATGAAAATCAATAAATTATCGGAAGTTTTTCCCGAATCGAAAAAATTCAGATATTCTCAGCTTGCCGAGGTATTCAGGGCGGGCTATACCGAACTTGTCAAGATCGCCGGAATCAGGAGGGAGGTTCTTTCAGACGCAGACTCTGAGGTCTCTCTGGAGATGAGGGGACTGGATAATGTTGAAAGGGCTTTGAACAGGGCGTGTGATTCCGAAACGACAAAACTGGAAAGCTCCCTGGGATTTCTCGCTACCACGGGAAGCTCGTGTCCTTTCATAGGGCTTTTCGGAACCGTTTGGGGTATAATGAATGCGTTTAAAGGCATTGGGGTAAAAGGTTCCGCCACTCTGGCAGTAGTCGCTCCGGGAATATCGGAAGCTCTGATAGCCACCGCGGCTGGTCTGGCAGCGGCTATACCCGCGGTTATTTTCTATAACTACTATACAAATCAGGTAAAAACCATGACGGTGGAAACAGACAGTTTCTCTTCTGAATTTCTTAACATAGTAGAAAGGTATTACACAAAGAGCATCCACAAATGAAATATTCAAGAAACCGAAGAAACACCGCAGCACGACCCATATCAGATATCAATGTCACGCCCCTTGTCGACGTTATACTGGTTCTGTTGATAATCTTTATGGTTACTGCCCCTATGCTGCAGATGGGGATAGACGTCAATCTTCCCCGGGTAAAGGCCAAGACCGTGGATGTCGGCGAGGAAAAGCTTATATTGACGATAAGCAACAAGGAAGAGATATTTATAAACAAATACAAGACATCCATAACAGGCCTGAAGACTAAGCTGGAAAGTATTTTTTCCTCCAGGATAGACAGAGAAATATTCATGCGTGCAGATAAAGAAGTTCCTTACGGGTTTGTTGTTCGTGTTATGTCTGAGGTGCGGAAGGCTGGCGTAGATAAGTTGGGAATGATTACAGAATCTCCGAAGGAATAGGCATGACTTTTTTATCGGGGGCGCTGGAGAGAAATCACGGCAACATCATGAGTTTGAACAACATGGTCGTGCTCTCTTTTCTGCTCCATGCCCTTATCATTTCAATTATATTTTTTTCTCCATCCCTGCCAAGTCCCAGGTGGACATTCGGACCATCATATACCGTGGATCTGGTAAGTCTTCCCTCAAGTTCCGTAGAGATCA
>CAZRUU010000219.1:0-2375 GCA_964603235.1 uncultured Syntrophaceae bacterium
GTGTTTCTTTGTATAGGTTCCAGAGTCGATCAATTGTCCATTTGTTTGTTTGTGCTTTCTTCTCTGCTTCTGTAGCCTCTCTTCTCCCCCTATTCGATGATTCCCCCTCAATGCGCCTTGTTCGCAAGCTTGCCGCCCTGGAAGGTGTCATGTCGTCCTGAAATTGCCTCCCGGCTTTTTCCTCTAACGGCTTACCGCTCTTCCGGTATCGGATATAGTATATCTTTTCTGGTTTGCCCGTTCCGATCGCGGTACCCTCGACATAATACACGCCCGGATAATTGGTCTTGAATCTCTTTTGTGCTGGCATTTTTACACCCCCTTGAACGGTTTAAAGGTCAGAACCGCAAACCGTCACCTTCTATACCCCACACTATACCCCACACGATTTATGGAAATCAAGGTAAAAATGGGTAAGGTGAGGAAAGAGCGCTTTCTCAATATGCTTTATTATTAGGGTGTTTTGGGAACTGCAAGTAAAGACGAGTAAATGATAGAGCATGGCCTCTCACGCCGGAAACCGGGGTTCGATTCCCCGTGGGACTACCATAAAAGCATTAAGGAGGTTGGATAAAAAACCAACCTCCTTTTTTATTTTAATAATGGGTGTAAATATACGGGCAAGTTACTCCCGGCCTTGAGATTACATAATTCCGTAACAAATCACCTGTCAGCAGATAGTAGTCATGTGGCGTGGCTCATTCGGCTGAGTCCTGTTTTTTCGACTCGGGAAGAAATTTCTCTATCTTTGCCTGTCCCTTCAGCTTTTCAATATATTTCTTCACCTCTTCCCCTGTTTTCACCTGCTTCAGATATTGGACGAGTTTATCCTTGATATCCTTGTAATCGGTTATCACCTCGGGCTTTCTGTCCCCAGCTTTTATCAGGTGATAACCGAAGTCGGTTTCGGTTATATCGCTTACCTCTCCCGGTTTCAGGGAAAAAGCCGCCTCTTCAAAGGGTTTTACCATCTGTCCCTGTCCGAAGTAGCCGAGGTCACCACCCTTGGCGTTGCTGGGGCAGTCCGAATATTTTTTGGCAAGGTCAGCAAAATCTCCGCCCTCTTTCAGTTCTTTCTGTATCTTCTTGATCTTCTTGAGGGCTTCGGCCTTAACGGATTCGTTTGCCCCCGGTTCAACCTTGACAAGGATGTGACTTGCCTGAACCTTCCCTGGTTGTTTGAAGAGATCCATATGCCCATCGTAATAATCCTTCGTATCCTTGTCCGATATCTCGATATTGCTTATAATGTCCCGATCTATAAGTTTCTGGATTGCCATCCCTTCACGCAATTGGGTCTTAAGGATATCTTCAGTAAGATTCATTTTCTCCAGCATACCCTTGAAATCCTCCTCCTTTGGAAATTGTTTTTTCATGTTAGCAAGTTGTTCATCAATGGTCGCATCGTCCACTTCCACCCCTTTTTTCTGACTCTCCAGATAGAGCACCTTGCGGGAGATAAGACCTTCGAAGAGATTCTTCTTGATTTCCGCTAACTGTTCATCGTTTGGCTGACCCTGACTGGCAAATTGTTGCTGCGCCATGGAGAGCTCCTTATCAAGATCTTCCTGTGTAATCACTGCTCCGTTGACTGCCGCTATAGTGCCTTCCGGGTATTTTATTTCTTCCTTTTTGCATGCCTGCATAGCGAGTAATACCATTATTACAACCGGTATGTAGAACCATTTTCCCTGTGCCATCTTCATTTTCTATTTCCTCTCCTGTTTAGATAAAGTTTCCTGCAATGTCTCGCTACTTCTATAACAATAAAAGCATAATGCAAGTGTTTTTTGATGATTCATCCCCTGGTCTTTTAGTGTTTTTTATGGGGAAACCCATTCTTATCAAATATCAGACCATCAAAGCCGAACATGAAATCATGGTTCTCTTTTGAAAAAAGGGAACCATCTGGCCGCGTTCAACATATCCCGTAAACCCATCAGTGAAGATAGGTTCCAGATCATATCCTATCTCCAGTCTTACCTTCTTGCCTTCCGGGTCAACCAGGAAAAGGACTCCCCTTGCGCCGCGGGTTTTTTCTCCCAGTGCGCAGTTATCGAAGATACCAATAGCCTTTTGGTTAATATCATGTGGGCTTTTCCTTAAGATGACAACCTTTATATGAATGTCAAGATCCTCGGGAAGTTTTTCACACAGCAGGGTTACGCGCTCTTCCTCATGGTCAGAAAGCAGGTGACCCCGGTCATCAATAAAATCAGAATCGTTTTCTTTATGACAACCCCCTTAAGAAATCAGAAATATCAGGGCAAATATAATTGCCAACACTGAAGACAGTTTGTTCATTGCGTTACCCTTTGCCCGGGGATATAGTTTATAATTGACAACATGATAGAAAATACAATAGTATCAGGTTT
>CAZRUU010000220.1:0-2372 GCA_964603235.1 uncultured Syntrophaceae bacterium
ATTAGTTCTGCAAAAGATAGTCTATCCAACCGAAGACGGCAGATTCTATCTTGTTGAGAATGCGCAGAATATAGGGGTGTAGGTATAGCCGTTACCGGCTTCTTGTAACCCCCCGCTTCTGACAGTGGGTTGAAACAGGGCATTTACTGCACATTGGCGAGGTTGGCCGGCAGATATTCCTTCCGAATGCCACCATGATAGTATTGTAATCTATCCAATATATCGGGGGGAGTTTTTTTCTCAGGGCATACTCCGTTTCTTCAGGTGTACTTGTTTTTACATAACCCAGGCGGTTTGAGATCCTGTGGACATGCGTATCCACGCATATTCCCTTTCCACCGTATCCCAGTGTGACAACCAGATTGGCGGTTTTTCTCCCTACCCCTTTCAGCGTAAGCAACTCTTCAAGGCTGTCAGGAACATCGGAATCGTATTTTTCAACCAGCTCTCTGCAGACATGAAGTATCGTCTTTGTTTTGTTTCTGTAAAAACCGGCGGGATAAATAGCATGCATGATTTGATCTTCAGATAGCTTCAGCATCTCCGAAGGGGTGTCGGCCAGCACGAAAAGCCTCTTGGTGGCCACCTCTGTAACCTCGTCCTTTGTCCTGAGGCTGATAAGCGTGGAAATGAGTATCTGGAAGGGATCTGATTTTTTCTCTGCAAGATCGGAAACTATGGGAAGTTTACCTGTTTTGAGGTTTTCTTTGAGGGTTTCAACTACTATCGTTATATCGGAGTCTTTCATACACCACAATTATCACGGCTGGTCTCAGGTATTCAGAGCAGTTTAAGCCCTGGCTCCTGACCCCTGATCAATCATACCCCTCTTCATCAGCCAGTATGTCCAAATGTAAAGTTGCTATATCCTCCACATCCAGATTGGGTCTTTTCTCTATTTTTCTGAAGTCCACCGCCTTTATGTATTTATTACAAACATTGCACACATCGACACGGTATTTCTCTTCCCCTTCGATAGTGAAGTAGGCCAGCGTCTGTTGATCTTCATTCCCACAGAAAGGGCACTTAATACGGCTGAATTGCCATTCAAATCCGCACTGACCGCAGAATAGGAACCTCTTTCCTCCCTCTTCTCTGATCTCCGATATCTTCGGTTCCCTGCCGCATATGGGGCAATAACCCTCAGACCACGATGAGTGTGTGATAATATCTCTGTATTTTTCCGAAAGGACCTCCAGTGTTGGCCTCAGGCTCTCTTCAACAAGAAAACCCAAAAGATCAAAGATACTCCCACCCTCATCGTTCTCCTGGTCGTCTTCATCCTGCTGAAACGTGAAGGAATCACGGACCATTTCCATGTAGTCCAGTTCGCCGTCTTTCATCTTTTTTATTATCTCGCTGGTTTCCTCAAATGCCCTCTTATGGGCTATCTCCAGCAGGGCGGCAAAGTATTCCTTTGGCCCTTCAAGATCGAACTTACCCCCGGGAAAATCAACGAGGGGCAATCCCCCGGTAAGCTTTTTCTCTATGAGCGATTCATCCAGGTTAAAGATATTTTGCTTTACCTCGCGACGATACTTTTCTCTCAGGATAAGCACCTCTTCTAGAATATCCAGCAGTTCTTCGTAATGGGGATTCATATTTTTGTACCCGTCAATGGTCTTCAGGGTGTCTTTCAGTATTTCTGCCATGCTCCACCTCTTTTGGGGTTCTAAAACGAAAGACCCCTATATATTCTTTTTCTTATAAACTCAAGGAATTCTTCTTCAGCATAAAGGGGCCCGTTCTCAATTGAACAGACCCCTTTATTTTCAACAGACTTTTCAGACTATGTTTCTACTCTGAAACTTCCAGCTTTCCTGATTCTTCCATTTCTTTCAACCATTTCGGGCATTGCTTTTCCGCCCAGGATCTTGTGACCCATCCTGTCAGGATAGCGGACACAGAACCGGGAACGCCAACTGTACCCAGATATAAATGGACAAAAAAGAATGGGAATATAACAAAAAACCCGAGGGCGTGCAGTGGATACATCCACCTTACCAGCTCCACAGGAAGGCCAAGAGGAAACCACATAATCAACCCGGTAACCGACATGACAACTCCAAAGGATGCCACTGCCCAGAAAAATGCCTTCTGGCCGGGATTGTATTTTCCGGTTTCGGGGACATTGTCGACATGCCACAGATAACCACCTGCCACCATAATCCACTCTAGGTCCTCAGGAAACTTGAATATACCAGCCTCCCTCCACCATACCAATATGGCGAAGAAGAGCGACGGAATGAACACAAGTCCGGAAAAGTTGTGGATAAGTTTCAGGTTTTTCAATCCTCCAACGGGAATCGCTAAAAAATTGAACGAATGGAACATCATCCCCAGGCCCGAAATCATAAGGATCAGGCAGGAAA
>CAZRUU010000221.1:0-2353 GCA_964603235.1 uncultured Syntrophaceae bacterium
CGATCTGCACATTGAACCGTGCAAGCCTGAGGGCTCCGCATACCACAAAGAGAAACGCGGCAAGCCATCCATATCTCCCGAAAGATACGAGCGCCCATGAATATGCAAGAATAGCCGGGGCCATACCAAACGCAACAAGATCAGATAGAGAATCATATTCGGCGCCGAATTTGCTGGTCGTATTTGTAACTCTGGCGATCTTTCCATCAAGACCGTCCAAGATGCAGGATATTATTATGGCAATGGCCGCTTTAGAAAAATCTCCCCCTATTGAGGCTATTATCGAATAAAACCCAAAAAAAAGGCTCGCCGTTGTGAAAAGATTAGGGAGGATATAAATACCTTTTTTCATATTATCACGATTTATCCTTGGGTTTTTCTTCATATCAGATATCCTATTCTGGTTTCTCCGGCTCTAACCTTGTCTCCAACCTTTACGTGGATTGTGGAACCGAGAGGCATAAAAACTTCAAGGCGTGAACCGAATTTGATGAGCCCGAAACGTTCTCCCTTCTCAACCTCCAGGCCTTCTTTAACCCAACAAACTATCCTTCTTGCAATTATTCCCGCTATTTGTATGGTAAGTATCTGTCTTCCATCCACCGTTTCGATAAGAACTGAATTCCTTTCATTCAGAGCTGACGCTTTGTCAAGATTAGCGGGGAAAAACTTGCCTTTCCTATAACTTATTTTCTTTACAGTACCGGCATAGGGTACCCTGTTCACGTGGACATTAAAGATGCTCATAAAAATGCTCACCTTTATGACTTTTCCTTTCAGCATTTCTTCTTTCACTTCTTCTATCTTTATGACTCTACCATCTGCCGGTGATATTACGGCTTTCTCGTCTTCAGGTGTCATTCTCTCGGGATTACGAAAAAACCACAGCACAAAAAGAGTGACGGCAAGAAAGAAAACACCCGCCCACGTAACTTTGAGGCCTATTAACACTATCGCCAGAACAGCGAGGGGTATGATGAAGAAAAACCCGTCAGGTGCAATGGGAAATTTTTTATTATCCATAGAAATACCATCGGCTCTTTACGAGACACACCAGCCACCCCAGTTTATATTAAATAAAATGGCCTGTGTCAACACATTCAAACAGATCAAAGGCCCCCTCACATGTTTTAAAAACTGTCATCCTTTTGCGGCGTAAGAAGCACGAATATAATCAGGAGCAACGGTCATTATATCTGATATATCGCCATCATAAAACTTCTTCAGTCCTAAAAGACCCACTGCATATGCCTTTACGTGGTTAAGATATGGGGGCATAAAGAACGATCTACCAGGCAGTGCCTCCTTGATGGCACCACGATATTTTTCAGCTCCACTACCCAGAAATATGACTTCTCCGTGCATTGAACCAAGGAATTCTTCCGGACATACAACGCATTCCGTCAGTGTTTTTTGATATATCCCGGTTTCGGAAGGGGCATAGAGTGCCGCATATACTTCTTTCCTTCCGGCATCCAACATGGGACATATATTAATATCTTTAAGGTTGAGATCCGGAACATTAAGGACAAGCGCATCCAGAGTACAGACTGCAATAACCGGTTTTCGCAGAACAAATGCCAGCCCCTTAACGGTGCTCGCACCCACCCTCAATCCCGTAAAGGAACCTGGACCTACGGTAAAGGCAAACAGATCTATACCCGAAAAGGGCACCTTACCCGAAAAGGGTATCTTCTGCTCTGCCTTGATTCCCACGGAGGCAACCAGCTTCTCAATTGCCGGCAGGAGTGTTTCCGCATGGTTTCTCCCGCTGTTCATAAAAAGCTCGGCCAGAATGCTGTCATCCTCAAGCAACGCAACACTCGTTGTTCCGGAAGAGGTGTCAATGGCTAATGTAATCATGTCTAATTATTTACTGATGCATCTGTAAAAAGTCAAATTTGGATGGCAAGGTAAAAAGCTTCAAATGGAAGCACGCCCGCCACCAAGCGGCGCACTTCCCGGTAAGGAATAGTTCTATTTATTTTGCATCTCTTCGGGATGCCCCCGGTCAAGGCGCGCAAATCATGATGAATGAGGCGTACACACGATACGCCGCAATAAGCCTGCCCCGGCGAAGGCCAGGGAAGGATGCAGCGTAAAGCAGTCCCGATGAGTCGGGATTTACAAAGCCATCAATTGCCTAGTATTCGGGCTATATCGTTATAGAAGACAAATATCATCAGGAGTATCAAAAGGAAGAATCCCACCTGTTGTGATATCTCCTTCCACCTCATGTTAACTTCTTTACCCGTAACGGCTTCTATCAGGAAAAAGCAAAGATGCCCGCCGTCAAGCACAGGTATGGGCAGAAAATTTAAAACTCCAAGGTTTACGCTTAATACTGCCATCA
>CAZRUU010000222.1:0-2326 GCA_964603235.1 uncultured Syntrophaceae bacterium
GTTTTAATCAATATTATAGGGAACGCAACAAAATACACGCCGAGTGGCGGCAGGATAAATATCGCTGCGGAATATGATGACCTCGACGTAACAATCAGTATATCGGATACGGGCGCGGGTATTCCACAGGATAAGATTCCCTTCATCTTCGATCCGTTTTTCAGGGGAAAGGGAAAGGATGACCGGCAGCGTGGTTCCGGGTTGGGGCTTTCCTTCTGCAAGAGAATAATGGAGGCTCACGACGGCAAAATAGATGTCTCATCAGAAGAGGGAAAAGGAACTACCTTCGTGCTGAGATTTCACCGGTGATATTGAGAAAGAGCAGTTCCTGTTTGAGCTAATTTCCTTGCTGATTCAGGTGGACGCGTATTCGTGGAATGAATTATGAAGTGTTATGATAACGATTATGAATGGCACAAAAAAGATGTGATTGACAAGTGTTTCATGTGCGGAGAAAAATCTGAAGGGTTGTTTGTAGTTCGGCATTTCGCGAGTATGAAGATGGTACACCTGTGTCCTGACTGTATGGTGGACAGGATGTCTGAATATTGTCTCGATAATACAAGGGCTTGGAAGGGCAATATGATAAAAGGGGATTAAAGATGAAAATTTATCTTTAATCCCCTTTTATGTTCGTGCAGGAATGCTTTTTCTCAGGCAAATGCCGATGAGGTCGCAATCAGTATTCCCGCTGCAAATACGACCATTCCTAGGCCGGCTCCTCCAGCTGTGGCCAGGATGGGTGCTATTCCTAACAAAAGAAACCCAAATGCAAATCTTCCTTCTCTTGCGTCCATGATACTCTCCTTAGTTTTAAATCTTCTTAACACTTACGGCTGATATAATGAGCTTGTTTCTTGTCATCAGATGTTTCATTACAATTCCAACCGCCTCTACCACGTCTCCCACAAATATCTTATTTGAGGGTGCAGTGAACATGATCACTCGTATACCTGCCGTTTCGTCCTTAATATGAAAGTGAGGCCTGTTCAACCATTTGAAACTTATCTTCTGAACCTCACCCGATATCCTGACAACATCCCCGATCATTCTCTGGTCTATCTTTCCAATCTTGCAGGAGTGTGCCTTTGTGCTGAACTGCTCGCTTGCCTGCGTGAAACTCCTGCGACTCATCCACGCCAGAGTCATGGGAATGATAAGCAGCATGATCAGACCGGGAACGGCATACAGCAGAAATCGCGAATCTCCCGTCGAGGTATAGTGCAAGGTTACAGCTACCGCACATATAGCGAATGCCACCCAGGCTAATGCTGACATTTTATCATATTTCCTTTAATCTGCCGGCAGGTCTTTTCTGAACATCAGGAAGTATGCAACCCCGATGAAGAGAAAACCACCGAATATATTCCCTATTGTAACAGGGATAAGATTCCAGAGCCATATGTCAGACCAGCTAAGCCCCCCGTTGGCAAGCAGCATGCCGCCCTTCTTTGCTATTACGGCTGGATACCAGTCCATGAGGAACTTTCCTGCAGGCAGGAAGTACATATTGGCCACGACATGTTCAAAGCCGGACGCAACGAAGGCCATGATAGGGAACCAGACACCGAAGAATTTGCCAATCACGTCGTCTGCCGTAATGGCGAGAAGGAGCGCAATATTAACCAAAAAGTTACAGCCTATGGCCTTCATGAAACATGACCACAACCCCGCGGCCCCAACGGCCTTATATCCGAGAATCTTTCCGGCTGCGATACCGACCGCTGTCATGCCAAAGGCATTCACTGCCATATTGCCATCAGCCTGGCCGCTTACAAACGGGCCGACTGCCATAAGATACGCATAAGCAAGCGAGCCTACGAGGTTTCCTATGTAGACCCATACCCAGTTTCTCATGACCGCGCCCCAGGTGATTTTCTTCATCATCGCGGCCATGGGGACGATCATGCAATCACCGGTAAAAAGTTCCATGCCGGTCAGGACAATAGCGATCAAGCCTACCGGGAACACGGCACCGCCGATAAGCTTGGCAATTCCCGGACCCAGATGAGCTGCTACGCCTGTTATACATACCGTGCAGAGTGCTCCTCCAATGGCGATATAGGCACCTGCCATAAAGCCTCGGAGAAGCAGGTTGAAGATTGAGAGTTTCGCTTTGCCGACACCAGCATTGCCAACAAGAGCGACCATTTTTGCTGGGGGGTTGAAAGCCATAAAATTAATACCTCCTATTTCTAAAATTTAATAATATATTGTTGATTCTTTACGTTGCCAAATAGATCAGTGATATAACCACAATCATCGCAAATTACACATGTAAGTCAACAAAACTAATGATAAATTAACTTACAAAAGCCTCTTTAAC
>CAZRUU010000223.1:0-2294 GCA_964603235.1 uncultured Syntrophaceae bacterium
TGGATTGATATATACATGAGAATAACCGGTGGACGCGTTCGGGGCAGGAAGATATACGCGCCGAAGAGCGAAAAGATCAGAGTAACTTCCGACAGGGTCAGGGAGTCACTGTTTGATATTCTTCCATCCATGGAGGGGGCATTATTCCTGGATATATTCGCAGGTACTGGTAGTGTGGGTATTGAGGCTCTCAGCAGAGAGAGTGAAGGAGCTGTGTTTATTGAGAAAGAGTCGCTTCACGCAGTGGAGCTTAAGAAAAACCTTAATCTATGTGGATTTGAAGAGTCCTCTGAGGTGATTGTCTCTGCTGCGGAAAAGGGAATTCGCATTTTGTCGGGACGACGGCAGCAGTTTGATGTTGTGTTCGCTGACCCTCCCTATAACAGAGGTCTGGCGGCAGGGACCATTGATTTGATGGGAGAAACCAGCCTGATCTCAAGGGATGGGGTTCTGGTTGTGGAACACTCTTTAAGAGAAGAGATAGTGGCTGGCAATGAATTTGTTTTGGCAGACCAAAGACGGTATGGGGATACTGTAATATCTTTTTTGAAACCAAGAATGTAAAAGGGGGAAGGTAAGAAAAATGGAAAAATCGGCGGTCTATCCCGGTTCATTCGATCCCATAACAAACGGTCACGTGGATATAATTAACAGGGGACTGGGTATATTTAACAAGATAATTGTCCTCGTTGGATATAACCCAAACAAGTTGACGACACTGTTTTCCGTGGAAGAGAGGATCGCCATGATCAGAGATGTTATTGGAGATGATTCCAGGGTTAAGGTGGATTCCTTTTCCGGTCTTCTTGTGGATTATGTGGGTAAATCGGGGACGTCCTGTATATTAAGAGGTCTCCGGGCCATGTCTGATTTTGAGTATGAATTTCAATTAGCCCTTATCAACAGGAAATTAAGGAGAAATATAGAGACAGTATTTCTGATGACAGGATCCAAGTGGTTTTATTGCAATTCGGGTGTCGTAAAACAGGCCGCCAGCTTGGGGGGATCTGTGAGAGGCTTAGTCCCCAATATTGTTTTAAAAAAACTTAAGGAAAAGTTTCCTGATGTAAAAAATAATAATTCAAAAAAATAACGGTAGAAACATTTGTAAACAAGGAAAAGCTATATGAAATTCGCTAAAAGAGTTGAAAGAGTAAAACCTTCGGCGACACTTGCCATAACCGCAAAGGCAAACGCTCTTCGCATGGAGGGAAGAGACGTTATAAGTTTCGGTGCCGGAGAACCGGATTTTGACACACCCCTAAACATCGGTGAAGCGGCTGTCAGCGCAATTCGAGGTGGATTTACCAAATATACCCCTGTAGGTGGGATAGATGAACTCAAGGACGCCATTATTGAGAAATTCCGGCGCGATAATCAGCTTATATATAAAAAATCGGAGATAGTTGTATCCTGCGGAGCGAAGCACGTACTCTACAACCTTGCGCAGGCCCTGTTTGATGAAGGTGATGAGGTCATTATTCCTTCGCCTTACTGGGTTTCCTATCCTGATATCGTTCTGCTTTCAGGCGCCGTTCCCTCAATTCTTGAAACAGGCGGGGCGGACGGGTTCAAGATAACCCCTGATCAGCTTGAAGGGGCAATCAATGAAAGGACGAGAGCCCTTGTCTTAAACAGCCCCTCCAATCCAACCGGATCAACATATACTTTTGAGGAATTGGAGGCACTTGCGGAGATTATAGTTGAAAAGAACATACTTGTAATCTCGGATGAGATCTATGAAAAAATTATATATAATGAATTTACCTTTTCCAGCATTGCCACGGTCAGTGAAGACGTAAAACAGCTTTCGGTTGTTGTCAATGGTGTCTCAAAATCTTATGCCATGACGGGATGGAGAATAGGGTATGCTGCCGGCCCGGAAGATATCATTTCAGCGGTGACAAAAATCCAAAGCCAGAATACATCAAACCCGGCATCAATCTCCCAGAAAGCTGCAGTTGAGGCGCTGAATGGAGATCAGGGCGCAATAGGTGAAATGGTTGAAGAATTCAGCAAAAGGCGTAACTATATCGTAGATGCTCTTAACAAGATAGAAGGTGTAAGTTGCATGAACCCTGAAGGGGCCTTTTATGCCTTCCCCGATGTGTCTTCATTGTATGGAAGGGTTTATGGTGATAAGAAGGTAACAGGTTCTGCATCTCTTGCGGAATATTTTCTTGATGCCGCAAATGTTGCGGTGGTCCCCGGAATTGCTTTTGGCAGTGATGATCATATACGTCTCTCTTATGCCACGTCGATGAAAAACATCCGGGAAGGTATCACGCGTATTG
>CAZRUU010000224.1:0-2292 GCA_964603235.1 uncultured Syntrophaceae bacterium
TTTCTGAAAACGCTTTATATCCCGATCCAGCGCCTTTGGGTTCGCGGCATACCTGGCTGCCTTCTCTGCGGCCATTCGCTGAGCAGACACAACATCCCCGGTAGCTGCTATTCTCGCCATGCGGGCAGCATCCCATGCAGAGCATCCCAGAATGGTTAGAATAATAAGAAATGCTAACGATAAATTCTTCATAAGTCACAAAAAATTTCCTTGGAGGATTTCATCATGGCTGGCCCTGTGTTTCCATTTCAACTCTTCTGATATTGTCGCATGTCAGTTAACGCAGCAAATGGAGCGTAGCGGAGTTAAAATTCAGTGAGTTGATTTGCTGGGCATTCTTTAAAAGCTGTGCTTTCATCAAATGTACAAAACTGCCAACCATAAGTTTATCTGCTCGATCGCTAAATCGCCTATTAATATCTTTAGGTCCGTTATCCTCAGCTTGTTTGAAGCCGATAGTCTTTAGATCCATTATCAGTAAGTTTGGATCAAAGAAACTTTACCAAGATTTCCCGACAACTGCCAGCCTATAAGCAAATAAACGGAAAACCAATCGCCGAAATAAGTCTTGCGAAGAAGGTGGGATTAAATAATCAAACACAATTTTGTTACCAGAAGGTATCAGAGAGGCGATTTATTTCATTGTTTCCATCACTGTTTCTGTAGTCAAATACATTATTACACCAAGCCATGAAAAAATATATGTTGGTATAGCGTTCCTCTTTTTTGTCCTTTCTTTCAGCTCCCCTGAAATGGGTCAGCAAAAGCAATGTTGATTGTTGAAACCGGCCCCTCATAACTGCTAACCTTAAACCAACTACCGAAGCCTAAAGTAGCTGTTGGCTGTGGAGGTTTTGTTATATGATTCGGTCCCAGTCGGTTCGGTTCCGATGTTGTGTGAAAACCGGGCCAGAAAAATATATCAAACCGCTCCCACCAGGCGGAACCCCGTCGCACACACATTTCTTTTCTTTTAAAATCAGGCATTCCGGCGTTTAGCCAATGGGTAAGACTTTCGGGCGGGCATATCCACCAATCAAGCGGGCTTTTTACGAATGTGACATCAGCAGGTTGTCTCTTGGCAAAACGAGCGAGTTGGAGAGCTGTCTGGAAGAGATACCTGCGCTTGTGAGTGTGATCATGGCTTGATGTTCAATTGATATATCTACGGCGTCACAGCGTTATAGGTTCAATATTCTACATGATATTGCAATTATGGCATCGAATTAATTTCATCTATTCTTATATTTAAAAGATATAAGTGGGAAAATACCCCCTAATTCTTCCGTTTTTATTTATGTACCCGGTGTTATCATGGAAAACAAGGGGAAATCCATTTTTCCTTCAATGATCAAAGAAGAATGGGCCAGGTCTCTTGTTTGAGACAAGAAGACATCAATAGAAATTCTTTCTGCAACCCTTTCGAGAACATCCTCAGTTGGAACTGCTAACTTCACCTTATCAATGCCCTTGACTGTCACGAAAGCTTATCGATTATTTATTGTAGTCAATAAATGAGAGAAATGTGTTCACATAGTAGCTTTCAACCCGTACTATTCAGGTAAGATAAAGGAAAATGTCAAGAGTGCCGGTTATTGGTGTCAATGCGAAATCAGACATCTTCAAGTTAAAAAGCTTTGAACAGGCAATGCGATAGTATCGCATCCTCATGCCTTGTTGTAGATCTGGTATCGGTCCCGTCCCGCTTCCTTGGCTTGATACACGGCGATATCAGCATTTTTGAGGAGGATATCTCCATCCATCCCATCATCAGGATAGACTGCGATCCCGATACTCGTCGTGACGACGAGTTGATGGGTGTCAATGAGGAAAGGTTTCCGAAAACCCTCAACGATCTTCTGTGCAACTTGGATCGCATCTTCTACGGCCTTCAGGTCAGGAAGAATCAGTGTAAACTCGTCGCCACCGATACGCGCAACGGTATCACCCTTCCTCAGCGCTGTGCTTAGCCGCTCTGCCGATGCTTTGAGAAGAAGGTCCCCCGCAGCATGTCCCAGGGTATCATTCACGTCCTTAAAATTGTCGAGGTCGAGCATCGCTATTCCCACCTCTTTTTTATTCCTCTGGGCATGGGCTAAGGTAATACTCAATCGATCGGAGAAGAGCTTCCGGTTGGGAAGACCCGTCAGGGAATCATGGTAGGCCATCTGCGTTATCTGCTCTTCTGCCAGTTTGCGCTCAATAATCTCCCTGCGTAGTCGTGCGCTGGTTCTATGGATGTAAACAGCTATTGCTGAAACGAAGGCGAGCCCTAAGGTTACCAAGCCAATT
>CAZRUU010000225.1:0-2251 GCA_964603235.1 uncultured Syntrophaceae bacterium
TTTCATCAAGAGCTCGATGAAGAATATAGACACTTCCCCCAAAATACACCCCAATGATTTCGAGTGCTTATCCTTCCTTATGCAATCCCGGCTTCGGCACCATGAATATAAGGGGGGGGCTTGAATAAAGCTAACCCCCTTTCTTTTTGATTAGGTGGAAGGTCAATTGTGCCGCTGCCTGCACTTTATCTTCTTCACCAGTTTTGGAATATCTTTCAAACATCTCTCTTGAAAAGTTCCCCCTTACATCCATAATCACTGATTCATGGAATAGCAAAATGGCAGAGAATTGATACTTTATGGTCGCATCAGCAACTCAAAGAATCAAAAAAGACTTGTATTAAATCAATCTCCCTGTTAGAAATTTCGGAGGAAGCTTTCAGAAAGGATTATCATGGAAAATATATCTGATGCCACGAAACAGTTTATTGATCTAAGACGGCATATGTGGATGGCCGGCATTGAGGTAGATCTGCGCAGGCTCATCTGGCAGATAGCCGTAACGGGAAAATATATCTCCTCCAAGATTCAGGAATCGAACCGAAAGTTGGCTGGCTTTGAAAATATCTACGGAGAGGAGCAGCTTGCTCTGGACAGAACTTCTGACGAAATCATCAAGCAGCAGCTCGCGTTTTCAGGCTTTGTCAGACAGTATGTCTCTGAAGAACAGGATTCCATAGTCCAAGTGGGCAAAGGCGGAGAGAAATACATCGTAACAGCCGATCCTCTGGACGGATCTTCTCTGGTAGATTCAAATCTCGCAATTGGAACAATAATAGGTATCCACACGGAATCCATTCTGACGGGGGGTGATAACAGCCTCGTAGCCGCTCTGTATGTAACCTATGGACCTTTGATAACGATGATTTATTCGGCAGGTAATGGAACTCATGAATTTGTCCTCAACAGAGAGGGTGAATATGTACTCTCCGAAGAAAATATAACCCTCAATGAAAGAGGCAATATATACAGTATCGGAGGGCTGAGAAAAAACTGGTCGCAGGAGCATCTCAACTACATAAGGCATTTGGAAAAAGAAGGTTACAAACTGCGTTACAGCGGTGGGTTTGTCCCGGATATCAATCAGATCCTTATAAAAAGAGGGGGTATCTTTACATACCCGGCGCTTAAGGGAAGCCCCAACGGCAAACTGCGCCTTATCGTTGAACTCCAGCCCATGGCATTTCTTATGGAACAGGCCGGGGGGATGGCTACGGATGGAAGGCAAAGCATTCTTTCAATAAAACCGAAAACTCTTGATCAAAGATGCCCGATATATATCGGGAGTAAATACGAAATGGAAACGGCGAAGTTATTTTTAGAGGGCGATACAACAACAATATAACCACAACAGAGGAACCCGCCATGATTTTTCAGACTATTGAACAGTTGAAGCAGAATATTATTAATGTACTCACGATTGACAAAGGGGACATCGTTATATCGGACAAGAAGCGTCTGAGGGATGTTCTTATTGATGACCTGATCTATTCCGCCATATTCAGCCCTGACGATGAGGTAAAATCATCCGCGCGATGGCTTATACGGATGGCCGGATCACGGCTGGGGTGCATGGCCGCTTCGATCCAGTCCCTGTACGACGCGATGGGGAGTGATCAAGTCTCGGGATTTACCGTCCCCGCAATCAATCTTCGTGGAATCACGTATCACAGCGCCCAGGCGGTATTTCGCGCAGCACAGAAGAATAAAGCAGGCGCCTTTATTTTTGAAATCGCCCGCTCGGAGATCGGCTACACCGACCAGCACCCCTCAGAATATGCGGCAGCGATAACCGCCGCCGCCATAAAGACCGGATACAGCGGTCCCCTCTTTCTGCAGGGAGATCATTTCCAGATCAACGCAAAGAAATACTTTGACGACCCGGATACTGAAACGCAGGCAATCAAGTCCCTCATAGGGAAAGCAATCGAAGCGGGATTCTATAATATCGATATAGATGCCTCTACCGTTGTGGATCTTGACAGGCCCACCATCCGGGAGCAGCAGGAAGCTAATTATTCGATAACCGCGAACATGACCGCAACGATACGACAGGTGGAACCGGAAGGCGTTACCGTATCGGTGGGAGGGGAAATAGGAGAGATAGGAGACAAGAACACCACCGTTGAAGAATTTACCATATTTATGGACAATTATCTAAAAACCCTCCGGAAATATGGGCAGGATCTGAAGGGAATCAGTAAGATCAGTATTCAGACAGGAACCACCCACGGGGGTGTTCCATTGCCGG
>CAZRUU010000226.1:0-2232 GCA_964603235.1 uncultured Syntrophaceae bacterium
GATGAATTGAGCGAATAAGAGTTATCTTTCCGCCGTATCAAACTGATGGTATCGAATGTGGCAATGAAAGTTACCACCGATGCCCTCCAGATCGCGGCAGGATACGGGCAGGATACGGGAAAACTTATCATGGATGTCCCCACATTTCCATATTTGGATGCTGTCTTTCTGAAAACAGACTCTGCCAGATGAATCACTATGAATCACTATGAACCACCAGCTTTGTTGTGCTGGATTTTGAATTACGGTTCGCTATAAAATTATTATATAAATACAATGAGTTATGATTCCATGCTTTTTACGAGTCCATCAATCTTGAAATTTTCGATGTCCATTCCTGGTTGGTGCCACCCTCAAGCCTGTCAACAACATGCCCCTGTTTAAAGTATAACGTCGTGGGAAGGCGCTGTATTCCAAACCTTTCACCCAGGTCCGGATGTTCGTCAACAGAGACGCTCAATAAAACTAACTCGTTGATGCGCTTGTAACCACCTCTCATTCTATTCATCATGCCGCTCAGGGTTTGACAGGGCTTACTCCCCGGTGCCCAGAAAACAACAACAAGGGGCTTTGTCGATTCTGAGACTATATCGTCAAAATACTCCTCTCCGAGTTCACGGAAACCTCTCATCAATCTCTGGGGACGTCTTTTTTTCTTGATGCGTTGCTGTTCCCCCGCCCTGACGGTATCGAGCTCCACCGATGAACCGGGCTCGCCATCCATGTGATCCAGGAAATCCTTCAGGCTCATCCCGGCGGTCTCAATACCGTTAATAGCGACAATTTTTACCCCTCTCGTTAACCGGTGGTCTGTATAACCAGGATAAACATATTTAACGTAAACACCGTCTGGAAGGACAACCGGCAGGAACCCGAGAAAGCCGGACCTCCTGATTGCTTTTTTGAGTTCTTCGAGTCCGGCGATTTCGCCCCTTATCTTTTGCGCGTCAGGAGCGCCGGGAGCAAGTTCAAGATATTTTTCAAGCTCCTTGATCGCCCTTCCTGCCTGGCCTTTTACCATAGACAGGGTTTTGCCAAGGTAATAATGAACCTCGGGAGAATCCGGCGCAAGCCGGGCCGCATCTTCAAATTCCCTTACAGCCTGTTCAAAATCATCCGGCGACTGTACCATCTCCATAGCCTCTATGCCCTTGACCAAATGATTTTTTGCTTCTTCCGGCATCTCTGTTTGCGCCCAGGCAACACCGGCACAAATGAGCAGAATGATAAATGCGCTGAGTAATTTTCTATTCATTTTTCACCTTCCTTTCGTCTGCATTGGTTAAATCATAAAACCCTCGCATTTTCTTAAGGGCAGCCAGTTTCTTTTCAGACTCTTTTAATCCTGCTTCAGCCTTTTCGTCTTCTTCCATCGCTTCGTTCAATGCCTTATACGCATTGTTCAACAAACCATCGACATCATTATTGTCCTTTTCCTTACGTAGAGAATCACGACTTTTTTCAAGGTCTTTGATCTCCTTTTTTTTCGCTGCAATAATGCCCGTGAATTTCTTTTTCTGCTCCTTCAAATCATGTATGACCGGCAGCAAATCGTCTGCTTTTTCCACAATAAACTGGTAGAAGTCTTTCTGAAAGGTTGCCGGCTGGGGAGCGCCTACCGGCGGTATTTCTACCCTTATTTCCGGACATTCCCCTAAAAGGGAATCATCTGCTTTTGCGCGGGCGGAATACTCACTATACACTCGCGCGAATTCATTCTTGCCATCCAGAGCCATCCCTGCGGCTTTTACCCCCCAGTAGGCGCTGCAGTTCAATTCCTGTATCGCTTTGATGGTTTCTTTTTTCCCGATAGTCGCCGCGTATCTTGACTTGAAATCCGAGAGGAGATTGTCCCTGTTCTTCTCGAATTCCGCTGACGCCATCTTGTTATACTTCTGCTGGAATTTTTCTATCTGTTCCCGCATCTTTGCCCGGTATGCTTCCTGCCTCTGTTTTTTTTGCTGTTCTAACATAGCTCGTTCCTGTGGAGACGGCCCAGAAGGTGGTCTTGACATGCCCTGATTGAATCCCTGCATGAAACTGTTCATAAGTCCCTGGAATATTTGCTGCTGAAAGTTTCCAGAGCTACCGTAACCACTGGAATTACCCCCTGACGAACATCTGCTGCAATTAACGCAACGGGAATTTGCCCTTTCAAAACCTGGTGAAGACAGCCGATATTTTTCACACTCTTCAAAACATTTGAAATTACCACGGGGCGCACTTCCGAAC
>CAZRUU010000227.1:0-2188 GCA_964603235.1 uncultured Syntrophaceae bacterium
TATATGCCTTCAGGTAGATATCCTCGTACTTGACGCTTTTCCAGAGCCGTTCGATGAAGACATTGTCCATCCAACGGCCCTTGCCATCCATGCTGATTGAAATACCCCTCGAAAGGAGAGCACCTGTAAACGCTTCAGAGGTAAACTGGCTGCCCTGGTCCGTATTGAAGATCTCGGGGCAACCATATTTGGTGATCGCCTCTTCCAGGGCATCCACACAGAATGAGCTGTCCAGGGTGTTGGACAGCCGCCAGGCCAGAACCATTCGACTCGACCAGTCCATGATTGCTACAAGATAACAGAACCCCTTCGACATGGGGATATAGGTAATATCGGTCGCCCACACGTGATTGGCCCGTGTGACCTTAAGATCGCGCAAAAGATAGGGATACTTCACATGTTCGGGATGTGCCAATGAAAGCCTTGGTTTGATATACAGCGCCTCAATTCCCATCCGGCGCATCAAACGACGCACCCTGTCACGGCCTATATCATGACCTCGATACCACAGCTCATTGCGAATCTTTCGATTGCCATAGAACGGATACATAAGATGAATCTCGTCAATCTGACGCATGATCTCTATATCCCTGGTACTGACTGGGACCGGTGTATAGTAAATCCACGATCTAGAAAGCTCCAAAAGCTTGCATTGACGTGTAACAGGCAATTTGTCCCCTCTATCGATCATCGTTTTGCGCTCGTATCGTTTATGCGACCGAGCGCATTTGATAAAAAATCATTCTCCATCGACAACTGCCCGATCTTGGCATGAAGCTCCTTTACGTCTGGGCCTTTGCCGATCTTATGCCCCTTGCTGAATACATCTGTCGCATAATCTAACAGTTGCTTCTTCCATGTTGTAATCTGGTTTGGGTGAACTTGATACCGCTCGGCAAGCTCAACGATCGTCTGATCACCTTTCAGTGCATCCAACGCAACTTTTGCCTTGAATGCCGGTGCATGATTCCTTCTCGGTCTTTTACCCATTTGCCGCTTCTCCTTGACTTCATTATAGGGCAGCTTCAACCCTTATTCACCTGTCTAAATTTCCCAGACCAGCTCTGATCTTCCTTCTGCTGTAAACTGTTTAGAGAGATCCATAGATTCCTGTCTGAACTCCTTCGACTTTCCGGCGGATGAATGGATTTCATTGAGAACCACCAACATTATTGAACGACTGAACAAGGAATTTAAACGGAGGACAAAACCGATGGAGATAATAGCTGGTGAGAATGCCTGCTACCGTCTCCTGGCTTTCATATCTTTAAAGATGGAATTACATTGGAGATCAAACCCTGTAGGAAAAGTGCATAACAACCTGCCATTCTTTAAAGAATTGGCCTATAAGAAATTTACACATAAAAGTTGACAGTACCACGGTTTTTGGCTTCCAGCATGCATTTCCCGGGCACCAATTACCCCAAAATATACACGCAACTCATTGTATTGTCAAGGCATCTAACTTTTTCAGGAGAGTCTATATTAGCATTACAGTTGACCGGTGATATCATTACTTTGCTAACATAAGTTCCAAAAAATAAAGTTACAAAAAATGTTGACAAGATATAATGATGATGATAAATCTAAGTTAAGCAAGTTAACTAAAGTGATACGATGTGAATAGAAATACTGCAATTAAATTATAGGAGAGATAGTAACAATGGATACGTCATATCTTTCTCTGGAAGGGAAAGTAGCATTGGTAACAGGTGGCAGTCGGGGAATCGGGAAAGCCATTGCCTTGGCCCTGGCTGATGCCGGAGCGGATGTCGTGGTTGCAAGCCGCAAGCAGGCTGATCTTGATGCGGTTGCCGAAGAAGTCAGATCTTTGGGAAGAAAGTCACTGGCTGTTTCGTATCACAATCGAGAAGTTGGCAGTATTAGAGCCCTCGTCGATGCCGTGATAAAAGAGTTCGGCCGGATAGCCCTGTTCCTGGCATCTGAGGCTTCATCCTACATGACCGGCCAGATTCTGGTGGCAGATGGCGGTAGCTTGCTCTAGTCACTCACCGTTGGGGCAAAGAGTTAGGGAAATCATTTAGAAAAATAAAGAGCAAACACAAGGAGGAAGCAAGATGGCGGAAAAATATGATGTAGTGGTAATCGGGTCCGGCGTTGCCGGCTTGGGTTCGGCATGCATACTGGCCAAGGATTTTAACCAGAAGGTGCTGGTTTTAGAGAAGGC
>CAZRUU010000228.1:0-2188 GCA_964603235.1 uncultured Syntrophaceae bacterium
GCCTCCAACGCCATAACAAAACCGCCCTTTTTAAAAGGTTGAAGTTTTCCATCCGTGCTTCTTGTGCCTTCGGGAAAGAAGACTACCGAAGAACCGGCCCGTATCTTTTCACTCGCTGCCTTAAGACTCTTTTGAGACCTTTCAGAATTTCCCCTGTCAATATAGATATGCCCAACCTTCTCGCAAGCGCTGCCGAATATGGGTATTTTGCTGAGCTCCATTTTCATGACCCATTTGAGCCGCAAGGGCAGATACCCTATCAGGGCAAACACATCATAGTAACTCTGGTGATTCGCCATCACTATATATGGCTGATCTTTATCTATAAGTTCATCTCCACTTATTGATATTGGAACTCCCGACAACGCAAGATTAAATTTGGCCCAGCACGCGCTTATGAAATCAACCCCAGATCCTCTAGGATCAAAGTATGCGGCAAGTACACACATAGTAGAAGCAACAGCGGTATCCAATGCAATCAAGGCAATAAGAACGGGGCGATAGGCGGAAAAGACAAAATCAGAGGCCTTCTTTTTTGCCTCCTCGCCTGTAAATTTATAAGAGGCAAAATCAATATGCGGTATACGATACACTACTTTCCCCCTTACTCCATTTGTTTCCCAGTGGCCATTAGATTTTTTTACTGAACCTTACAACCAATGACAGAAATTGTATTCATTCTAATCCCAAAGCCGGAAACAATCAAGTCATATATGGGCGTCCCTTCAGATGCCACAGAATAAGCCGGGAATACACAACCCATTTGTTCCTGATTTCTCTGTTCATGCCTGCCGTCAGGATGCCTCCTATAGATGTTAAAAGCCAGTTTATAATCAGCCGGACAAAAACAATAATAGAAACGGCAACATTATAGGAATGTCCCCTCCATTTGTTGAAAAACTTGTACCTGGACCGATAAAACTCCACTCGGGAGCGAATATTTCTTCCAATGCTTTTGCCCTGAAGATGGTAGATCATGGCGGAAGGAACATGGTAGACCTTCCAGCCGGCGGCACGCATTTGACAGGCCCAGTCTGTTTCTTCAAAGAAGAAAAAGTAGCGCTCATCAAACATTCCCACTGCATCCATGGCTTTTTTGCGCACAAGTACACATGCGCCGACAACCGACTCAACTTCAAGGGGTTCTTTGTGCTCGTATCTTTTACTTGGGTATTTCTCAGGAAACAGATATTCAAGCAGGGATATATTCATAAGAAGGGTAAAAACGGTGGGAAAATTCGCTATTGAGTTCTGTCTGCTTCCATCCCTATTCAAAAGCTGTCCGCCGGCCATGGCCGTTTCATCGTGATTTTCCATGAAGGCAAAAAGTTCATGGACGGCATTCTCAGTCAGTACAGTATCGGTATTGATCAAGAGAGCATAGTGTCCTTTCATGACAGCAAATGCCTGGTTGTTAGCCGCTCCGAATCCCCGGTTTTCACTGTTTTCTATTATTCTGACGCCGGGAAACTCTTTCACTACCATGGCGACACTATCGTCGTGAGAGGCATTGTCCACCACGATGATCTCAAATGTTATATTTCGGATTGTCTTATAAACAGATTCCAGACAGTCACGCAGAAGATCTCTTGTGTTCCAGTTGACTATGACGATGGTAATATCTGTGCGGCGGGGTTTCTAACTTTTCCGGTCTGACAATTTGGCCTGTTTGTGCAGTTCGCCCAACTTGGCATATTTAAAAAACTTGTTGACCGAATCAGTAATAGAAAGAGTAAATCCTTGGGCTCCATCAAGAACTCCAAGCTTCAGAAAGTAGCTCTGAAGAAACGCCAGGGCTGCCCTAAATGAAGCTGAACAGATCGTTGCCTTTCTGCCTTTGCTAAAGGCCTCCTGGGCACCAAGCGTTGAATAATGATCGATCTTGATCAGAATCCTGCTCAGATCGCTCTCTGTAAAATGTTCTATGGGCACATCCAGCGCCTTCACTGTCCCGCTGACTTCCACCGATTCATGAACTGCTGCAGGAGTCATTCCACCAAGCTCTTTCTGAAAAAGCCTGACTATCCGATCTCCTCCCCAGAGGTGTTTAATCCAGCGGCCCTGGAACCAGTTATTCCGCGGGAAATTGTAACCAGCTACATCGTTCACCCCTCTTGATACAATATCTCCAATAACCAGGGCGGTTTCAGGAGGAATTCGCTCATCGGCATCAAGAACAAGCACCCAT
>CAZRUU010000229.1:0-2172 GCA_964603235.1 uncultured Syntrophaceae bacterium
CCCATGATCAGATTTGATTTATGTACCCAGGGGAGGCAAACGATATCACAAGGCGGGAACCATGCCTCGGAAAGTAATTGTATTTCATCAATCACTTTTATATACTCAGGTCTAAATGTTTTGAATTCAGTCAGGGCGTGGGCTTGACTTGATGCGCCCATATCGTGATTCCCGACCAATAAAATGGCGGGGATTCCAGCGTCTTCCAATCTCAGAATCCTGCTGGCAAATGCTGCCTGGTATTGCGGGGTTGGGTTTCGATCCTTATAAGCGTCACCGGCGAAGAGAACTAAATCAACTTTCTCTTCAATAGCAGTGAAAACAATGGTATCGAGGGATTCTAGGAAGTCCATAACTCTGACTGGCATCCCTGTCTCTGGATCCCAGCGGCCGGATTGGTTAGCGTCGATGTGGGCGTCTGCAAAGTGTAGAATCTTTAGTGGCTTCATGGTTGTTTCTCCTTTGGTTGAGTTTCATTATAGCATAGTTTATTAATGTTTACTGTCTTTCTTTTGGCTCCAGATAATCTATGGTTAGGTAATTGAAAAAGTCTATTTCTTCCGGGGTTTCGAGTTTACGGCCAACTTCCCAAACAGCACCTTCTTTCACGGCGTATCGGTTTCGTAAATACCCACCATGTTTTTCAGGAGTTACAATCTTTTTACTGAATTGCCAGGGGCCTGTGCGAATTGTATAAATTACTCCCCATTGAGCTGGGGGATGCACTATAAACAAATCCAGCTTTTCTCCACAACACAAAAGGATCTGTTTGTATCGTTCCCCGTTTTTGATATATTTTTCACCATTAACCAGAGATAGTAAATCGGTTATGGATGTCAGGTGAGAAACAATACCTTTCGGTTCCCCAAACATATCTGTTACATTTTCAAACTTGGGAGCAACGACGATTTCAATATCCCCCACGTCTGGTTTTTCCCTGCGGATACTGCCGGCAATCTCAACCCGTGTAAAAGCGTCTGTGCTTTCCAACGCTTCTTTTGTTATCTGCGCCAAGTATAAAGCTTTTTTTATCTCCATACGTTTTCCTTTAGCCACTCAATAGCTGATTCATCCTCAACCATTCCTGAATGAAACCTGAATACTTTGTGACCGCAGGCGGCCGCCGTATTGTATTTCTCGCAGTCCTTGATAAACCCGGATCCCCTGGTGTGTCTGCCTCGGGTCCAAACCCCGCCCTCGATCTCTGCTAAAAAGGATTGATCCGGGGAATTCATGTACCGTAACTTTCCGGGAAGATAAGCGGATATCAAAAAATCAGCTCTCCATTTCCGTCTAGGGTGCCATTTATGTTCTCTGACATATTCCCCAGGCATCAAAGGGGTTCTATCCCCTTCAACAAATCCCATATCTTCCAGTTGCCGGGCGAACATCGTTTCCCATTTCTCCCGTTTTATTTTCTTGGCCAGCTTTTCGGCTTCTGCTACTGTCATTTCGTTTGCTGGTTTCATTTTTCACCCTGTTCCTTTGATGGAAAACTCACTAGCTTCTCCATCCCAAAATCCTGATGCACCGAATTTGTCATTTCCGAAAACTACACACTCCGGCGAACGAAATTCTATAATGCATTTTTCTTTAGAAACTCGCACACCATCACGATAATATTTGCCGTCATTGGTGGCGGCGTAACTATGCCAATCACCCTCAAAATTTGAGTTACATTGAGCCGTCGTTAGTTCAGTTAATGCATTGATTGGTAATAGGTTTAACTTCGGAATATATGGGGCAAGGACAACTGATCCAAGTATAACTCCAAGTGATTTCAGGAATCCTTTTCTATTCATTCCACACACTCCTTTGCTTTTTCGATTAGCCAGGCAGGGACTGCTTTCATTACTTCCTGCAAATTCAAAACGAAGCTACTCATTCTCTCGGCTCCGTACCTTTCAAGATTTATTTCCCAGGCCAGCAGCGCGGTATCATAATTCTGGGCTACGGCGTGGCAGGGATCACACAGCTCTAATCCGTTTTCTTCAACGTCAATCACTTTCTTGTGTTTCTTCATTCGCCATTCAATACCGTGGTGAAACTGCGTTGCGTCACGCTGCCCACAGATAAGGCATTTGGGATAAATAGATAACTTTCTTTTGCTGATTTGGGCCCAGGTTTCTTTAGCCATTGTTATTCCTAAACTATCTTTAGCTTTGCACTTGG
>CAZRUU010000230.1:0-2165 GCA_964603235.1 uncultured Syntrophaceae bacterium
CTCAAATCAATCTGAGCAAGCGACTTACCGACTAAGGATGACCCCTGATTTATTCGAAATGTAGCGATCTCGACGTCCGGCAAATGAATCTTTAAATCAGAGAGGGATGCCGACTCCTTTGAAGAGCTTCGCAGTATCCCGTACCCGTCTGCCCGTACCTCAGCGATGAATTTCTCTATTTTGTCCCTGGGAATAAGATACTTCACTAAGACACGGGTAAAGATTTCCACTGATGTTGCAAACTCCCCTGGAATGACTTCGTCGGCCCCTAAATCATAGAGGGGTTTCATCTCTTGAACGTAACGCGTTCGCACAATCAAATACACCTTTGGGTTATATCTGCGAACGATTTCGGTAATTTTACGGGTTGCAGGGGGGTCATTGATTCCCACTACAACCACTCTGGCTTCTTTAATGTTTGCATGCTCAACAATCACCCCCTGGGTTGCATCACCAAAATAAATTGGTTCGCCCCGTGCTTGTTTACTCCTTACTATCTCGGGGTTCATCTCAATTATTACATATGGAATGCCTGCTACTCTGGCGGCTCGCGCTACATTCCTGCCGTTCACACCAAAGCCGATGATAATCAGGTGTTCCTTTTTTTTGACAGACACCTCTACCTCCACACCTGGATACACCCCCGATTTTAACCTTTTTGGAAGGGGCAACCGTGAAACAAAATCTGCTATTTTAGGAGCCATGGCTATGATGAAGGGTGTCGCCACCATGCTTAGTACAGAGAAGGACAGAAACATCTGATAGGTATCTCCGGCAAGTAAGCCATGTTGAGCACCAGCCTTCGATAATATGAAGGAAAACTCACCGACCTGAGCAAGTGAAAGGCCAACCAGAATTGCAGTTCGAATTGGGAAACCTAATAAAACGGTCGTAAAGCCAGCAATCACAGATTTTACAACCAAAACACCTAATGTTATCAAGACGACACTTCCTGGGTGATGGAAAAGAAAACCGACATTCAGCAGCATGCCAATGGAAATAAAAAACAGACTTATAAAGACATCCCGAAAAGGCAAAATACTGCCAAGCGCTTGATAACTGTATTCGGAGTCGGAAATGATCAATCCGGCCAAGAAGGCCCCCAGAGCAAGGGAAAGTCCTGCGCTTGAAGTGAGCCATGTAACTGATAGGCATATTACAACAACGGTCAACAAGAAAAGTTCCCTGCTTTGCGTGCGGGCGATTTGGTACAATGCTTGTGGTACAACCCACTTAGTGCCAATGATCACCAAAAGAATGATACCGATCCCCTTACCCACAAGAGCAGGTACGGATTCGCCTAAATTCTCCGTCGCTCCTGCCAGTAGAGGTGTAATCAACACCATTGGAACTGTAATGACATCCTGGAAGATCAAAATTCCGAGAATTGTGCGTCCATGGGGGCTACCAACCTCATCCCTTTCTTGGAGCAGCTTAAGGACAATTGCCGTGCTGCTGAGACATACAAGCGACCCCATAAAGATCGAGTCAACAGAAGGCTGCCCAGCCAGCTTAGCTATAAAAAAACTGGCGAAAAGGGTTAGAAACACCTGGAGCGAGCCTCCCATCAGGGCTACTTTTTTGATTCGTAACAGACTGTTGAGCGAGAATTCTATTCCAATAGCAAAGAGCAATAACATGACACCGATTTCAGCCAGGATTTCAACTTCATCAATCGACTTCACTAAGCTCAGCCCGTGAGGCCCTACCACTATCCCGGTGAGGAGAAATCCCACAATCGCAGGTATCCGAATCCGATTGGAGAAAAAGACAACAACGATCGATAGCCCAAAGATAATAATGAGTTCATCCAGTAACGGTATCTGCATTTCTAAATAGACCCTCGAATTATTAGAGCCGGATTTCTCAACCGATTTTTCTCAAAGTCGAAAAATCTCGTACCTTATCTTATTATAATGACTCAGAGAGCAGCACGAGCATTATGCGTATATTTGAGCCAATCAGTGCCCTCAGCAACAAAATTTCTCGACTGAGTTATTTCGGCGGGGGCATAACTGCACCGCAAAACTTGCACCGCACACTCACGTGGCGTTTTCTGAGAGGAACATGCTGGTCTTTTTTGCACGTCGGGCATGTTCGTTTAGTCCGCAAGGTCCTCCATATCACTCCCGTAAAAATGGGGTTCATCGGTTCCTCCTTATTCG
>CAZRUU010000231.1:0-2164 GCA_964603235.1 uncultured Syntrophaceae bacterium
TAAATATGACACTCGGGGGGATCAGAATGCCCAGGCTTCCGCCTGCGGCGACTACCCCGGTGGCAAGTTCCGGTTTATAATTGTATCTTTTCATCTCTGGGAGGGCTGCCGCGCCCATGGTTGCGGCTGTCGCATTTGTGGAACCACAAATGGCGGCAAAGGCCGCGCAAGCCCCCACGGTTGCAATGGCGAGTCCTCCGGGCCAATGACCAATAAATTTGTAGGCTGCGTTAAAGAGTTTTTTACTTATTCCGGAATGATACGCAAGTTGCCCCATAAGCACAAAAAGGGGTATTACGGTAAGGCTATAAGATCCAAAGACGGAAAAGAGATCTTTCGCAATCATGTTCATGGACGCGTCGAAAGAAACAATGGACCCGAAACCCAAAAACCCCACTGCTGCCATGACAAAGCCTACAGGTATCCTCAGGAATATCAGTATAAAAAGAGCCGCAATACCGATAAGGCCTATTACTGTAGGGCTCACTTTTTAATCCTCTTTAATGATTTGTAGCAATCGGTTGCAAGAATAAGACTCACGAGAAGGCAACCAATCGTTATGCTGAAAGCGAACGGATATATAGGAATCTCGATAGTGAGAGAAACTTCGCCGGTACGCTTCAGATCCAGGGTATAGAGGGCGCTTTGCCACGCTATTATTCCGAACAGTATAGCGCTGAAGAATTCACTGGCGGCGGCGACAATGGATTGCACCTTCTTCGGCATCCGGTTGGTTAAAAACTCCACCATTATATGTCCCTTTTTTGCCGTGGTATAAGCCAGGGCAAAGGAAACACCAACGGTTCCCATAAGACCCACAAGCTCATACGCTCCGGGGATGGGGTGGCGGAAAAGACGCAACACAACATCGGCGCACGTGAGTAGCATCATGACCAGAATGGCTCCTGCTGCCAGCCAGTTAAATGCGCTGCTTAAGTTGTCAAGCTGTTTTTCCAGACGTAACATATAGTTCCGGGAGTCGGGGGATCAGAATCAAGATACCGATTCCCGACTCCCGATTTCTGACCTTTTACTTGCTGTATTTGTTTATGAGTTCTTTAGCCTGCTCCACGGCTTTCTTCCCCGGCAATCCTTTTTCTTCGGTGGTGTTTATGTAATCTTCAATAACCGGATTTACCGCCTCTGTCCATCGTTTATTTTCTTCTACAGAGAGGTCGATGATCTTGTTACCCTTGCTTAAGGTATACGCGAGCCCTTCATCATCACCTTTGTCCCAGGCTTCCCCATGTACGCTCACCCATTCCTCGCTTACCTCTCCAATCATTTTACGGAGGTCCTTTGGCAGAGCGTTCCATTTTTCAGGATTCATCACTACGAACATAGCTGTGGTATAGCCTATGTCAGTGCATTTTGTTGTGTACTTGACAACTTCCGCCTGTCTCCAGCCTTTAAGAGTCTCTATGGGCGTAAAAGTACCTTCAACCACGCCTTTTTGCAGGGCCTCGTATGTGGCGCCCTGAGGCATTGCGACGGGCGCTCCGCCGAGGGCCTTTACGACCTTGGCGCTCAATCCTGTCGAACGTATCTTCATTCCCTTCATATCTTCCAATGTTCGGACCGGTTTCTCTGTGTGCAACAATCCCGGACCATGACCATGTATGTAAAGAACTTTTACATCACTCAGTTCCTTCGGTAACATACTCTTGTAAAATTCAGTGGCTACACGGGTCGCCACTTTACCGTTGGGATAGCCATGAGGAAGATCAACCGCTGCCATTACCGGGAAACGCCCCCGTGTGTAAGCGAAACAGGACATTCCTATATCCGATATCCCTTTTACAACACCGTCGTAACACTGATTTGCCTTCGTCAGTGTTCCTCCCGGAAAGATAGTAATTTTTATCCTTCCATCGGAACGCTTTTCTATCTCCTCGGCCCATGATACGGCCGCCTTGCACTGGCTGTGAGTGGGTGGAAAAAATATACTGTAGGTAAGTTCTATGGCCTTTTCTTTTTTCTGGCAACCTGTTGTCACTAAAAATGCCGACATTCCTATCATCAAAATTATCAGAAGACTTTTTTTCATAGTTTTTCCCTCTCAAATAATATTTAGCTCTAATCCTTGCCCCCTCATAGGTAGCAAAAAACACCTGTGTTAAATTGTAAATACGCAATGGAAAATATAAATCTGGATGGCCTGCTT
>CAZRUU010000232.1:0-2137 GCA_964603235.1 uncultured Syntrophaceae bacterium
AACAAAATTGTAAAAGTCAAGGGAGATCCTGACGGATTTTTAAATAAGGGATATATATGCCCCAAGGGAGTGGCGTCGCCTGATCGTCTCACACACCCTGATCGTCTCAAGTATCCTTTGAAAAGAGCAGGAAAACGCGGCGAAGGAAAATGGGAAAGGATTTCCTGGGAAGAGGCCCTTGAATACACGGCTGAAAACCTGAATAAAATAAAAGAAGAATACGGTGCAAGGGGAGTTGCTTTCGGTGTCGGTATGCCAAAAGGTTTGGAACATTTTGTTCTGATCCGCCTTGCCAATCTTTTCGGTTCTCCAAACGTTATCGCGTCTCAGGATGTATGCCACGCCCCTCGTGAGATAACGGGTATCCATACCTGTGGTTTTTATCCTGTGGGGGATTTCCATCAAAAAAGCAAACTGGCCATTCTGTGGGGAAGCAATATCACTTCTACAAATGAAGAGGGGGAGATATGCAGTCTACTCCTGGAACAGTTAAAACAGGGGACAGAGCTCGTTGTCGTTGATCCGAGAAAAATCGATCTGGTCGATAAATCGAAGAAATGGCTTCAAATAAGACCGGGAACGGATCACGCACTTGCCCTGGGGTTTTTGAACGTCATCATCGGAGAATCGTTATATGATAAGGATTTTGTCGAAAAGTGGACCCATGGCTTTGAGGATCTTGCAGAACACGTCAAGCAATATACACCGGAAAAAATCTCCGGGATAACCTGGGTTCCTGCCGATCTCATCAGGGAAACGGCAAGACTTTACGCAACATCGAAGCCGGCTGTTATCCAATGGGGGAATCCCATCGAACATAATATCCATACCTTTGATATAGTAAGAGCGCTGATCTGTTTGATGGCAATAACGGGTAATCTTGATGTCGCGGGTGGTAATGTGGCGACCCATGACCCGAAGATCATGGGATTAGGGCAATTTGTCCGTGCCGACCTTATTCCTAACAAAAGGAAAGAGATGATCAGCGCCCATCACGGTGTTATTCCCAGGCTGATGACCATTGCGCCGGCGTTTTTTCAGAAGGCTATTCTCGAAGGTGTGCCTTATCCGGTTAAAGGATTCTATGCCATGTGTTCAAACGGTATGCTGTCCTATGCCGACAGCCGCCGGACCTATGAGGCGTTCAAGAAGCTTGATTTTATAGCAATTGCCGACCTGTTCATGACCCCTACAGCGGCCATGGCGGATATTGTTCTCCCTGTTGCAAGCCAGTTTGAAATGAACGATATAGGTCATTATGGTCTCGGACACGGTATCATTTTGGCGCGGCCTAAAGTGGTTGACCCGCCGGAGGAGTGCTGGCCTGACATTAAAATCATGAATGAACTGGGCAAACTCATCAGTCCGCCGGATTTATGGCACGGTGATTACGAAGAATTTTTGGAAGACATTGTCAGGCCTGCCGGTCTGACATACAGCCAGTTCGTTGAAAAAGGTTATCTGAAAGGTTCTGACAGGTTCAAGCTTTACGAAGAGAAGGGATTTCGAACTCCTACCGGCAAGGTGGAATTAAGATTGAGTACGGCTGAGAAATTCGGATTAAATCCCTTGCCCGAATTCAGTGGTCTTCCGGAAGATGATGACCCCGACTACCCTCTTATACTGAACAGTTCCAAAAGTCGCTATTATCTTCATTCATCCTACCGGTGGATCGAAAAATTAAGAAAGATGAGACCGCACCCGAAAGTTGAAATTCACCCCGAGACGGCCGGGAAGTACAATATCAAAGAAGGTGATGAAGTCATTATTGAAACCAGGAATGGCAAGATAACACAAGTTGCCACTCTGACTGATACGGTCGATTCCAGAATTATTAATGCTTCTCACGGATGGTGGTTTCCCGAGGATTCACCGGAATCTCAGTATGGTTGGGAAAAATCGAATCTTAATATACTTACCTCTTCAGAAAAACTCGGCAAAGAATACGGTACACCCAACCTGAAGGGGATTGGGTGCAGAATCAGAGGAAAGATATAACACGGCGGCGGGGATGACACACCGCCTCTGTCAGTGATTCTCAGATAAGCATTCCGCCGTCACATACAATACATGTTCCGGTTGTATAGGATGAAGCATCCGATACGAGATACAACACTGCCCCCGCCATCTCCATGGG
>CAZRUU010000233.1:0-2108 GCA_964603235.1 uncultured Syntrophaceae bacterium
ACCGCCCTGACCGTTGGTCTGGTCAGCGCCGGCCTGATAAGTTTTTACCATTCGCTCGGCATTATCCTCGGCTCTGACATCGGGACAGCCCTCACCGTCCAACTGGTTGTCTGGAAGGTTACCGACATATCACCCCTCCTCATTATTATCGGCAGTGCCGTATGGCTTAGCGGAAAAGGGAAATGGCGATCCGTGGGAGAGGCTATTTTCTTTTTCGGCTTTATGTTTTTTGGCCTGTTTCTTGTGTCCCAGGCGACCGGACCGTTGAAGGCCAGCCAGTCTTTTGTCTCTTTCTGCCAAGCTACAATACATCCCTTCCTCGGTCTCTTTATAGGTTTTATCATAACCGCTATCATACAATCTTCCGCGATTCCCATTGCCACTCTCGCCATTCTTGCCCAGCACGGGCTGATAACCATAGATGCTTCGCTTCCTATAGTCCTCGGGGCGAACCTCGGCACGTCGGCAACAGCCCTTTTTGCCGGCATAGTCGCAAATATTGATGGCAAGAGATGTGCTGTTGCTCATTTTCTCTTCAAATTCTTAGGTGTCGTATTTTTTATGGTGATTTTCCCCTTTTTCACACGTTTTCTTGAAGACATATCGCAGGATATTCCTCAGCAAATCGCCTACGGCCACTTTTTCTTCAACCTTGCTCTTGCCGTTGTTTTCACCCCCTTCCTTAAGCCATTTTCCCGTTTCATTGAGAAGCTTATGCCTGGAAAGGGGGAAAGTATACCCATGTGGCCGGAATTTTTAGATGAAAGATTCCTTTTACAGACTGAAACCGCCCTTGATTGCACGCGAAAGGAACTGCAAAGAGAGATCATGCTCGCACAGAGAATGTTCGCCAAGACTATTAATCTTATTGAGGATTTCAGAGAAAAGAACAGGAAGGATATCAACTATACTGAGCTTGTGGTTGACAACCTGCACAAACAGATAGGGGATTATCTGTACAAGGTCTCCAAGGGACCGGTTTCTCCCGAGATGTACAAAAGGCTCTTTCTGTTCGCTTCGATGGTTGATGATATAGAGCGGATCGCGGATCACGCGGTAAATATTTCTGAATTATCAGAACGTAAGCATCAGAGAGAAATAGGTTTTTCCGAGGCGGCGAAAGAGGATCTTAAAGTAATAGAGAATCTGGTGACGAAAAATATCGAGGATGCTGTATCCCTGATTGACAAGGATAACATATATACCGTAAACGATATTATCCGGCGTGAACAAAAGGTAAACCTTGAGGTGAAAGAGGCAAGAGAAAGGCATCTCGAACGGTATTACGAGGAGATCTGCAAAGCGGAGGCCGGACCAATTTTCGTGGAGATGCTGATGAACCTTGAACGGATTTCCGACCATTGTGAAAATATCGCCGAGTATTTCCAGGAGCTGGAAGATACCTAATTCCGCGAAATCAGGTGGCTCACGGCACCATCCAGCCCATCCAGGGTAAGCTCAAACATGGGAAAGACCTTTCGTATAATATCCGTAGTCCATATATTCGCCCATGCGTGTCTGGAATGCGGATTAAGCCAGACACAGTGACGAAAGGTTTGAGAAAGAAACTGTAGATTCTCAATGCTGGGTTTTCTCTTTTTTTCTCCGAAATAGATGGATCCCCCCTCAGCCATCAATTCATAAGGCGCCATGCTGGCATCACCGACGATAACTATCCTTGTTTCCGGATCTTTTTTCATTAGGTCTGTAATAAATTCCGGCTTGTGGTGTCTGGCCGCGTCTGACCAGACCCTGTCGTAGATGGTGTTGTGAAAGAAATAGGTCTTAAGATCCTTGAACTGATTTCTGGTGTAATCAAAGAGTGTCTGCACAAGTGGGATATAGGGGTCCATGGACCAGCCACCGTTATCTATCATCAGGATAACCTTCAGTCGGTCTGCGAGGCGACGGTCAAAAACGATCTCTATCTCGCCGGCATTTCGCATGGTTTGATAAATCGTTTTCTGTACATTAACCACATCCATAGGTCCGGCAGGCACCATGCGACGGAGCTTTTTCAATGCCTCTCCCATCTGTGCCTGGGTCAAAGGGCCTTCCTGGGAGTAATCTTTGTAGCGTCGATCAAGAGCCACCTTTGTGGCCGATTT
>CAZRUU010000234.1:0-2102 GCA_964603235.1 uncultured Syntrophaceae bacterium
GGAGGCACAGAATGGGCAGGAAAAAACATAGCAAGGAATTGAAGGCGAGGATTGCACTTGATGCAATAAAGGGAAAGAAAACGATTTCTGGATTGACTTCAGAATATGGGGTACACGCTAATCAAATAAGTAGATGGAAAAAGCGGTTGCCCAACAAATGGCAGTCCCGATAAGTCGGGATTAAAAAAACAAAGAGAAGTACACCTTAATCTAAGAGAAAATTGTCCTTGACTTGGGGGTCCACTTCTCTGGCAGATCACCGAAATCAAAGAAATTCCCATATAACCTGTCTCGCTTTGAACGCACTGTTCATTAGATTATGACCGAAGTTTTCTCTAAAAAAGGATGAGACAATGCTTATCGCAGGAGATATCGGGGGTACCAAAACAAATATCGGCATTTATTCCAGAGAGAAGGGTGCCCGAAAACCACTTGTTGAAAGGTCATTCCCCAGCAAACAGTACGACAGTCTCGAGGCCATTGTAGACGAGTTTCTGAAATCTGAGAATAGTACTGTCGATACTGCGGCCTTTGGTATTGCCGGTCCCGTTTCCGGTTCCACAGTTAAAACCACGAACCTTCCATGGGTAGTCTCGGAAGAAACTATCGCTAAGAAACTGAAGGTGAAGCGCGCTTACCTTATCAATGATCTGGAGGCCCTTGCCTATAGTGTCCCGCTTCTTTATGAGGAAGACCTTGTTACCATCAACCGGGGAAAAGCGGTGGCCGAAGGTGCCATCGGCGTCATTGCACCGGGAACGGGTCTCGGTGAAGCCTTCCTCACCTGTGAGAAATCTCGGTACCGTGCCCATCCATCAGAGGGCGGTCATGCCGACTTTGCACCGACCAGTGAAATCGAGATCAAGTTACTGCACTATCTTAATAAAAAGTATGAGCACGTCAGTTATGAGCGGGTATGCTCTGGAATGGCGATCCCCGATATTTATCAATTTCTCCGGGATGGCGGTTACGGGGAGGAACCTGCCTGGCTCGCTGGGGAGCTTTCCGGTGTCGAGGATGCGACACCGGTGATCGTGAAAGGAGCATTTGGCGAAGAAAAAACATGTGAGCTCTGTACCGCCACACTCGACATTTTTGTGTCTGTCCTCGGCGCGGAAGCGGGAAACCTGGCACTTAAGGTCATGGCAACGGATGGCCTTTATATCGGCGGAGGTATTCCACCGCGCATCATTTCATTGCTTGAGAAGCCGTCTTTTTTAAAGGCATTTAGAAACAAGGGTCGTTACTCCGATCTTATGGGAAAAATTCCGGTCCATGTGATTACCAATCCAAAAGCGGCACTTATCGGGGCTGCCTTTTATGGATTGGAAGTTGCTAACATATGAGCCTTATGATCCCGTCTTCCTTTCGATCTTGAATCCCAATTCATCAGGAAAGTTATCAGTCCAGGAAAGATCTATCTCGCTGGTTGATACGGAAGCGGCATATAACCCGCTTGGTGTGAGCGGCACAAACCTCATAACAGTGGCTTTAAGTGAATTTTCTCCATCCTTATATGCCAGGGGGGGTGGAGCCCGCGGAGAGCTTGTAGCTAGTTAAGAGGGCGAAGCAGAATATTCTGGGCTGATCAATCTGATAGGGATAGAATCACCGGGACTGACATCGTGCATTCACGCCCTATCGGAGCATATTTGGGATAGGGTAAACCCTTTACTTTATGAGCATACTGGATGCATCCAGGGTTAGATGAGACAGGTCAGAAGTCACATTTGACAGTCCCTTCAGGGGCTTTATATGGATGTCTGTTCCCGAGGGCTGGAGCTGTAGCGCGACATCAAATAGATCCTCAACGGCCAGAAGAGGAGACGGAATACCATTCGAAGAAGTTTCTTCATGGCGATGGGTATGCACGCTGAACCACGCATGGAATGACTGCTCCCCGGCAAGCTTCTTCAAATCTGTAAGACATTCCCTTGTTGATTCGTCAAACTTGAGCCCGTCAATAATAACCATGTCAGGGTGAAATATATCCTGTCCTGTAAGATCCGCCATTCTTTCCCTGAGTCTCGGCACGCTGAAGCCCGCGACCCTGAAGGTCATGACAAGCCTGTGTGGAAGCAGGAACTCCCAGAGCTGGCTTG
>CAZRUU010000235.1:0-2097 GCA_964603235.1 uncultured Syntrophaceae bacterium
CCAATACCTTTGAAGATGTTCGATCTGCCATGGATGCTGCAGAAATCAAGTACCTCATGGCAGAGATTGGCATGATTCCGCAAAATACTGTTAAGCTTGAAGAAGACAAGGCGCACCCGATGCTTAAACTGATGGAAAAAATGGAAGACAATGATGATGTTCAGAATGTATATGCAAATTTTGATATATCCGATGAGATAATGGAAAAACTCAGTTAGCGACTTGGTTAGAGATGATAATTTTAGGTATAGATCCGGGCACCAAAACGACAGGTTATGGGGTCGTTGAAAAAGGAGAAAGGGGTTCCAATCTTATCGGGATAGCATATGGTGAAATCAGGATGAGAAAGGGAGAACCCCTTTCGGCATGTCTGAGGAAGATTTATGATCAACTAATAGAAGTCATTACAAAATATGCACCAGACGTCATGGCGCTTGAAGACATATTCTACGGGAAAAATGTCAAGAGTCTTATAAAGCTAGCGCAGGCGAGGGGCGTGGTAATATTGGCGGCATCTCACAGCGATATTCCCCTTTACGAATACACACCTCTTGAAGTAAAAAAGGCAACAGTGGGTTATGGAAGAGCAGAGAAAGTGCAGGTCCAGCATATGGTGAGAGTCATACTTTCTCTTCGGGAAGCTCTTCCGCTGGACGCATCTGATGCTCTTGCGATAGCCATTTGTCATTCGAACTTTTCAAAAGAGGTTCCCATCTGAATGATTGCCAGCCTAAAGGGCGTATTGTCCCATAAATCTACCGGTCACATTATAGTTGATATCCATGGTATAGGCTGCAGCGTTACTGTGCCGTTAAGTACCTTTTACAAACTTCCCGATACGGGCAGGCAGGTGCACCTTGTCATCCATACCCACATAGCGCAGGATGCTGTAAGGCTCTTTGGCTTTCTGAATCAAAGGGAAAAGGACATATTCCAATTATTGATATCGGTCTCCGGGATTGGCCCTAGACTGGCCATAAATATATTGTCCGGCATTTCACCGGAAGATCTGTCTGGGGCGATATCTGATGGAGACCTTGGCAGGCTTGTGGGGATACCAGGGGTGGGCAGAAAAACGGCCGAGAGGATGATCTTTGAACTGAAAGACAAAATCACAAAATTAGTCTCCAGCGAAACCCCTGAGGGGGCTCCTGAGAGGCTAGTGAGGGAGGAAGGTCTGTCCGCATTGATTAACCTGGGCTACAAAAGTAACATCGCAAAAGATGCTATTGATAAAGTGATCAAGGACGCCGGGAGAAAATTAACACTGGAGACTCTCCTGACGACATCGTTAAAAATATTATCAGAAAAATAGGCTGTAGGTCTTCAGGTATAAACAAACTGTGAGCTTGGCAACCTAAATGGTTAATGTTATGAAAGCACCCATAATAGATCCTGAGCAGTTGAGTGACGAAGATGTATTTGAATATTCTTTGCGTCCGAGAATTCTTGCCCAGTATGTAGGACAGGAAAAGATCAAGGAAAATCTTTCCATCTTCATGGAAGCGGCGAAGGGTAGAAGCGAAGCGCTTGATCATGTGTTGCTGTATGGTCCCCCCGGTCTTGGAAAGACAACGCTGGCTTATATCATGGCAAGGGAAATGCGTGTTGACATAAAAGTGACATCCGGTCCGGTCATAGACCGTCCCGGAGACCTGGCCGCCATCCTCACGAATCTGAAAGAAGATGATATACTCTTCATAGATGAGATTCACAGGCTCCCTCACGTAGTGGAGGAAATTCTCTATCCAGCAATGGAGGATTATTATATTGATATTCTTATTGGTCAGGGGCCGTCCGCACGTTCGATGAAACTGGATATCCCGCGTTTTACTTTGGTGGGAGCCACCACCAGAGCGGGACTCCTTACTTCTCCCCTTCGAGACCGGTTTGGCATGAGCTTCCGGCTCCAATTCTACACACCGGAAGAGCTTTCGATAATTATCAGGAGATCGGCAGATATTTTGTCGATAACGATTGATGATGCCGGTGCGCCGGAGATAGCCCGCCGTTCCAGAGGAACGCCACGGATAGCAAACAGGCTCCTCAAGAGGGTTCGTGACTTTGCCCAGGTAAGGGCTGATGGTGTGATCACAG
>CAZRUU010000236.1:0-2034 GCA_964603235.1 uncultured Syntrophaceae bacterium
CGATAACCTTATTATAACGTTCGCCATCGGTTATCAGGCCGTCCATATACTGTTTCTGTATTTCCAAAACATCTTGCTGCGCCCTGTCGACAATATCACCCTTGCTCTTGGGAATAGCAAGATCATCTATCGCAATCGACAGACCGGAAATCGTGGCATATTTATAGCCAAGGTCCTTCAATCGGTCTGCCAGTATAACCGTCGTTTTTGCCCCGGAATGCCTGTAGGCATAATCAACCAGGTTGGCTATCTCTTTCTTATTCATAACCTTATTGATAAGATTAAAGTGAATCCCGTCGGGAATAATCTCATAGAGCAATATCCTGCCCACGGTCGTGTTAATTATCCCTTCTTCCATCCGGACCTTTATACTGGCATGGAGATCAACAGCTTCTGCATCATACGCGCTTCTCACCTCACCGGAATCGGAAAAAACCATCCCTTCCCCTTTTGCATACTCCCTTGATCTGGTCATATAGTATAAGCCGAGTACCATGTCCTGACTGGGAATGATTATAGGTTTGCCATTGGCTGGAGAGAGTATATTATTGGTTGACATCATGAGGCATCTTGCCTCCACCTGTGCCTCTATCGACAGAGGCACATGCACTGCCATCTGATCACCATCAAAATCCGCATTGAATGCCGCGCAAACGAGGGGATGAAGCTGCAGAGCCTTCCCCTCAATGAGGACTGGCTCAAAAGCCTGGATACCGAGCCTGTGCAAAGTTGGAGCTCTGTTGAGCATTACGGGATACTCACGTACAACTTCATCTAGAGCATCCCATACTTCAGGGCTCTCCTTCTCGACCATTTTCTTTGCACTTTTTACAGTCGTCACATATCCCTTTTCCTCAAGCCTGTTGTAGATAAAGGGCTTAAATAATTCCAGCGCCATCTTTTTGGGAAGCCCGCACTGATGTAACCTTAGATCCGGCCCCACTGTAATCACAGACCTTCCGGAATAATCAACTCTCTTTCCGAGCAGATTCTGCCTGAATCTTCCCTGCTTCCCTTTGAGCATGTCCGACAGAGACTTTAAAGGTCTTTTGTTGGAACCTGTAACCGCGCGACCACGTCTGCCGTTATCAAATAGACAATCAACGGCTTCCTGGAGCATCCTTTTCTCATTCCTTATAATAATCTCTGGGGCATTCAACTCTAGCAGGCGCTTCAATCGGTTGTTTCTGTTTATGACCCTCCTGTATAGATCATTCAGGTCGGATGTGGCGAAACGTCCACCATCCAGCGGAACCAGTGGTCTCAGGTCGGGTGGAATTACGGGAATCACTGTTAGAGTCATCCATTCAGGCCTGTTCCCCGATTTCTTCAGTGCTTCGACAATCTTCAGCCTTTTCGTGAGCTTTGTCTTTTTGGTGACCGAGGTGGCTTCCTTGAGCTCGGCCCAGAGCTCATCGTCCAGTTCTTCCAGATTGACCTCCTCCAAAAGTTTCCTGATAGCTTCCGCACCTATACCTGCCTCAAAAGCATTATCGCCATATTCATCTAGTACTTCCAGATATTGATCCTCCGAAAGGATCTCTTTCTTTTTCAGAGGAGTGTCCTTCGGATCAAGGACTATCCACGCCTCAAAATACAAAACCCGCTCCAATTCCTTCAGCGTAAGATCCAGAACATTTCCTATTCTGCTTGGCAGGCTCTTGAGAAACCAGATATGCGCCACAGGTGCAGCCAGAACTATATGCCCCATCCTCTCCCTGCGAACTTTCGACTGGATAACTTCAACTCCGCATTTCTCGCACACCATACCTCGGTGTTTCATTCTCTTATAGCGCCCGCAGAGACACTCGTAGTCCTTGACCGGTCCGAATATCTTTGCACAGAACAGTCCGTCTCTCTCCGGTTTGAATGTCCTGTAATTGATAGTCTCAGGCTTTTTGACTTCTCCCCGAGACCACGAGATAATATCTTCCGGCGAGGCCAGCGATATTTTGATGGCATTAAATCTTACAGGATCTTTAGGCTTCTCGAAAAAACCATAGATATCTTCCACTGGATAAAACTCCCTTTGTT
>CAZRUU010000237.1:0-2030 GCA_964603235.1 uncultured Syntrophaceae bacterium
TCCCATATTTGATTTCAAGACGGTTTCTGATCTCGTTCTTCTTGTTCGCATCCTTTAAGTTCTGGTCGGTACCGGTATTGAAAAAACTCTGAAATTCTATAAAGCCGCTACAGGCAAATTCCGCTCCGTTGTCCTTATCTTCCACCATTTCCAACGTTTTATCAAGGACATCCTGAGGCTCTTCCGGCATGGCCCCTTCCTCACCCTGGACAGCCGCTTCGACCTGCCAATAGTCCGTGGATTCACCAGGGGAGGATTCCATCGTTTCTCCCGCCTCTATGACACGGCGGTCGAGGGTCTTGATGAAAACAGGCTTTCCCTCCGCCTCACGGTACCGGCGCGCCACAAAATCGGCTTCAGCGACATCTTTGTACACACCAAGCAAAACCGAATACCACAGCCTGCCCGAGGCGTCCTTCCATGAATAGATATCAGGTTTGTATACCCTACCCTTCAATCTTTCCAGTGTGTTCCGCGCGTTTTTCTCGTCGCGACAAGCTGTTACCTGAACCGCGTAAATATTTGACCGAAACAAATTTTCACTAAGAGAATCAGGCTTTTTGGATTCTTCTACAGAATATTTAATTTTGGATGCATGCAAACAGCTTACAATACTTCTATGCAATATTCCGGGATTAACGAGATACAAGAAAAAGAGAAGCACCAGAAATGTTGTACGTAATAACATGTTCATCATGGCACCCATTATCAGTATAACCAATTGAACCTGCAGTGGGCAAATTATACGCTGAAACGTATGGCAAGTATATCCCCGTCTTTGACTATGTAGTCTTTTCCTTCCAAGCGAAAACATCCTTTATCATGAACCCCTTTTTCGGAGCCACATTTGATCAGGTCGTCATAGGAAAAGCACTCGGCGCGAATAAATCCCCGGGCGAGATCCGAGTGAATGACGCCCGCGGCCTCAACCGCGGACTGGCCTTCACGAATATTCCAGGCCCGCACCTCATCTGTTCCGACGGTAAAGTAACTGATAGAGCTGGAAATCTCATACGCCGATCGTTTTAAGCGATCCCTGGCGGATTCCTTTATCCCCATGTCTTCCATGAAAAGCTGTTTTTCATCATCATCCAGAGAAGACAGTTCCATTTCAAAGGTTCCTGCAAATTCGACCACGGCGTGTTTTTCGCCGATCTCTTTCAACAATTCCTGATTTTTCCCGAATGTATCCTCACTCGAGTTCAGCACAATCAAAAGGGGCTTCCCCGTCAGAAACTGGAACCCGCTCATTATTTTTTGTTCGTCTCTGCCAAGTTCTAATTCCGCAATGTGCCTACCATCATTCAGGTAATCCAGAATCTTCCGAAGAATATTTTCCTCCAGCTGAGACGCTGGTGTTTTCTGCCCACGCTTATGGCTGAGACCGATCTTTTCCAGTCTTTTTTCACAGATTATCAGATCGGAAATCAACAGCTCTGTTTCCATCTGTTCAATATCGCTGACCGGCGTGGGGGTCTCCTCCAGAACATTCGTGAAGTTTCTTACTACCAGAGCCAGCGTATCTACATTTCTCATCATTCCTATGGAAGCGTCCGGAAACGATGCTTTTCCTGCTGAATCACGTGCAAGTCCCGCAAAATCTACAAACTGCACTGTCGCGTAGGTTGTCTTTTGGGGTTTATACATCTCAGAAAGGCGCGTTATTCTTTCATCAATGACATCCACAACAGCGACATTCGGCTTGGACGTTGCGTCCGTATATGTCGTAACCTCCGCCGCACGCCCTGTCAGCGCGTTAAAAATGGTTGTTTTACCGGAATTTGGCAGACCGATTAAGCCTATTTCCATAACTCTTTCCTCTTAGACAAACACAGCCCACGCAATGGCATAAAAAATTGCGGGCAGAAAATTCCCTATACGTATTTTTGTTATTTTCAAAAGGTTCAAGCCTATCCCTACGATAAGCAATCCACCGGTGACTGTAACAGCGTTGAGAACCTCCGGGGCCTGCATGAACAACAGGTGTGACGAAAGGAGGGTAACACTTCCCTGAACCAGAAACACGGAAA
>CAZRUU010000238.1:0-1967 GCA_964603235.1 uncultured Syntrophaceae bacterium
ATTTGTTCGAGACTGTAGGCAAGGAATTTGGAATCGGTGGAAAGACCAAAACTGAAGAGTGGTATTATAAGCATAAAGACGAGGTATGATTTGCATAATATATAAGCATTAACAATGCCTTAGCCATTCCCATAAAAACTTAAAAACTTTCGGTAAGACTAACGCGTTTCATTACATTATATTGCCAGTCAAGGAACACTCTTGATTGGCAATTTTTTTTAGAGGAGAGGTGAAAGCATGGAAACGCGGATTATTCGAAAACCAGAGTTATTCTCAAAGCTGAGTCTTTCTGACGCCACTATATGGCGCATGGAAAAATCAGGCAAATTCCCCCGGCGGATCAAACTTGGGGGAAACTCCGTTGGCTGGTTCGTGAACGAAGTCGATGACTGGTTGTCACAAAAAGCCGATGACAGGGATTGAGGGATCTTCGATGAACTCCCCTTCCCTTCTCATTCAATTTGATGAAACCTGGACCGATGAGGAAAACCAATGAATAAAGTTACCTTTGGAAAAACCGTCTTTGAACCCCAGGGACAAACACGACCAGTTTCAGAGATCACTGAGGCAATACGGAACGGTGAGTATGGACGCCTGATTAGAGAGATCCGAGACGCTCCCAGCGAAGAGCGTAAGCAAGCTTTGAAGAAGGATTTGCCTTGGTTTAACATGGGGCTGTTCCGCGACAATCAGTGTAAAAACGATGCCCTTCTAAGCACTAAACACATGATTTTTGATATTGACAAGAAGGGGAACCCGCTCGTGTCATTTAGTAACGGGTTCCGGAAAAAATTGAGTTCGTACCCATACATTCAGGCTGTCTTTCTTTCACCTTCAGGTCAGGGGGCCAAGGTGATCTGTGAGCTGCCCCAGTTGGTCAAAACCGACAAGGAATATAAAGCTTTTTGGAAAGCTGGGACTGATTTTTTTCAGAAGGAACTGGGTCTGAGAAACGATCCGGCTACTAAGGACGTCCGGAGGATTTGTTATCTATCGCATGACCCTGAAATCTACGCCGATTTTAACAAGAAACCTTTACCCATAAAACCTGTAAAAGATGACCCCCCACCTGCACCAAGAGATTTTTCAGGAGAGAAAGACGAACTTTCTGAAGTTTACAGGGCAATTGATAGCTTTAAAAACACAAAGCAGCTTGATCGTTCAACGTGGTACGGAATTGGCTGTACGCTTCGAGAAAAATTCGGGGGCATAGAGGGGCGTAAACTCTTTAACCATTTATCGATAAACAAGTTTTATCCTAATGACACAAGTATAGATAAGACCTGGGAGGAAGTGCAGAGCCGCAGTGGTGGCGAAGGGATGACACTTGGTACGATATTTAAGTTTGCGCAAGAGAAAGGGTTTACCTTTTCAAAAGTCTATAATGAAACAACCAGCACCAGAGGCTTAAGGACGAACGAACAAAACCCCACAGAAGAAGAGAATGCCCTGCTCCATGCTTTGAACTCGAATGAGGACGGAGACTCTCTTTTGTTCCAAGAACTACAGCGAGGGAAATTCGTATATGACCACTCCTTGCAGGTGTGGTTTTATTATACTGGCCATTCATGGAAAGAGGACGTGACAGACAAGGCAACCGCAGCGATCCAGTCAGCGATTGATGCGTATGCAGCGGAGGCACAAGGGCAAGCAGGTGCGCGACTGAGCGCCGAAAAGGCCGGCAAGTCCGAGATTGCGGGGCAATGTGGCAAGCTCGAAGGCCTTATTCTAAAACGCATTCGAGCTTTGCAGACAACGAAAAGAAAGGCCGCAGTTTTGAACCTGTCTGCGAGGATCGGTAGCAGGCCCCTATGTGTTACCGGGAGTGAATGGGACACAGATCCCTGGCTTGTAGGCTGTAAAAATGGGGTTATTGACCTAAAGACGGGAGTACACCGGGCAGGTCAACCTAGGGACTATATCAAGACAACGGCACCAGTCGAGTGGTCGCAGATAGATGAACCCTG
>CAZRUU010000239.1:0-1964 GCA_964603235.1 uncultured Syntrophaceae bacterium
CCTCAGCCTTTTCCTGCGTGGAAGAAACTCCCGCTGGAGTTTTGCCGCCGACTGTTGCACAGCCGGACAGTACCAGAAGGCCTATCAGGAAAGAAAGGACAAAGGGAAGTATTCTTTTCGCTGGTTTCATGGATTTCCCCCATTTTTTCTAAGTGTAAGGATGATATTTTCAGTATTTATGTTTCCCTCAAAATCTTTTCTCTTCTCAAGCACAACCACGCTGTCGGAAAGTATCTTTATCACTCTGCCTCCATTTGTCCCTATACGGGTGTTCCTGCGGAGGACATAACGTTTTCCTTCCGGGGTTTCCACCATGGCAAACCTTTTGGTCCCGGTCAGGACAATGCCGGTAAGGCGAAACTCTTCTGTGCTGAATCTTTGGAGAGGAGGGAGGGGTAGAGTAACACCACCTTTATGTTTCTCAGGCTTTTGTGTCTTTTTATCTTCTTCCACTATCTCAATAAAAGGTTTGAAAGGATCCGGGTTTCCCTCCGGGTTGTATCTGTATGTTCCGGTGTCCGGTTCCTTCGGGTTGGCACAATACACCACGGCGGGCGCGGGGAAAAGAAGTAGTACAGTAATCACTGCCGCAGCCCATTTTAACGGATGATTATTTCTTTTTTTTATCCGGTTCTTCATTTGTCTCTTCCAGAAACATGTATATCTTTATTAAACACTCAGCCTTGAGGATATTTTTCCCCATTTTGATTTCAACATCCATTATATTGGCTATGCGCGGGAGGTTTGCAACACTGTCGAAGAAGACAGCTATATCATTGTAGTTTCCCTCGACAGCAATCTTAACCGGTATCTCGGCATAAAATTCCTTCGAAACGGGAGCCGTGGGTTCAAAAAGGATAAAATCGAGTCCCGCGCTTCTGCCGGCTTCGGAGACAGATGTGAGGAGATGGGGAATTTCTTTCTGCTCAGGAAGTTTAGCCAGAATTATCTGGAAATCTTCCTTCAACCTGGCTACTTCTTTTTTATACTGCTCTATCTGCCTTACCACCTGCTGGCTTTCCACTATCCGCGTGTTGAGGTTTCCCAGTTCTTCACTAAGCCTGGCCTTCTTATCTAAAGCAGGTTGAAAAAGATAAAACCAGTAGAAATATCCAAGGAGGAGAAACAGGCCGAGGCCTATTATCAGCTTTTTCCCGAGAGACAGACGTTTTATGTCATCCAGTCCTATCGCCATTTCTCATCCCTTTTCCGCCGTACATAAGAGCACAAATTCCATCAGCTTCACCCTTGAAACAGTCGTCTGTTTAGACGAAATCAAATCCACTGTCTTGATATAGGGAGAGTCTTCAAGCCTTTTCATAAACTGTGCTATGGCGGGATTGTCGACGGCCACTCCCTCCACACGCAGGTTATTATCTTTCTGCGCAAAGCTGGTAATCCATTCACGCTGGGGTGAAATCCTGGAAGCGAGTTCATCCATGATATGCACGGGGTAAGACCTGTTTTTTTCAAGGTCTTTTATAACTCCTATTTTCTTTTCCAATATCGCTTTATCGGTTTTGAACTTATCCAGGTTTCCTGTCACCTTTGTAAGGGCGTCCAATTGGGTGCTCGCCGATTGGACCTCGGTTTCCAGTTTTGCAACGCTAGCAACCATGCAGATTTGGAGGAAAATCACCAGCAGGAAGAATACTCCGAAAGAAACCAGCCCGATGAGAACCTGACGCTTGGTCCCGGCCCTCTTTTTTTCTTCATGATATGGAAGAAGGTTGATTTTTATCATTTGCCCTCCATCTTTCTGAGGGCCAGGCCAACCCCGACAGCAGCGACAGGACCTATCTCTTTTATATAAGATGGGCTGAAAATATTTTTATCGTAGGCTATATCTTTAAAGGGGTTGAATATTTCCGTTTCACAATGGAACTTCTTTTCCATTGCTTCAACTATGCCCGGAATTCTGGCGCAACCGCCACTGACAAGGATGCGTCTGATATCTGACTCCC
>CAZRUU010000240.1:0-1961 GCA_964603235.1 uncultured Syntrophaceae bacterium
GCGGCGGTACAAGAGGAGCTGCCATAGGGCATATATCTCCTGAAGCCGCCGAAGGAGGACCTATTGGTCTTGTCAGAGAGGGCGACAGAATCGCCATAGATATCCCGAACAAAACTATCGAGTTGAAGGTAAGTAACGAGGAAATGGATGTAAGGAGAAAGACACATGTTCCCCGTCTACCCGCGATAAGGCATGGCTACCTTGGAAGATACGCGAAGATGGTTACATCAGCCAGCACGGGAGCCGTCTTCAAAGATTAACGATACGGGGGGAAATTTTTTATTCTTGACAGGATGTGACAAAAATAAAGATTATCCCCCCGAGTACCTCCATTCACTTCAAACCAGCAAAAATTCCCTTCGTTGAATATATTCTCTTTACCTTTATTATGGTTTCTGCCATAATTTTTCAGCCTTACGGACGTATCGCTGGAATATGGCACTTAAAAAGGATGATTTTCCATCCGGACATACTAAAAATGAAAGAAAAAATAATAAAATCATCAATTGGTATCACGGTAGCCATACTTTTACTTTTCTCATCCGGGCTCCGGATTCCATTTCTTGACAAAACGACTGATGTATATTTTCGGGAAGCAATAAGTAAGGCCGGGATTGCGTACGCGACATGCAGGGTTATTAACGCCTCAGTTTCTATCATAAAAGATTCAAATCTCCAATTGGAACCCGCAGGAGTTGGTATCTCACTGGCAATTGGACAGGCTTTAGATCCAATCGATGATATGACGGAGCGTTTATCAGATGTTCTTGTAACTGCAATCGCATCATTGGGTATTCAGAAATTGATATATGAAATGAGCGTGTCTCTTGTCCCTCCAGTACTCTCGATATTGTTGGTTATTCTCTCTGTTTTGCTGTGGTTCAAGAATCAAAGAATACGATATCTTCAGAAATTCATAATACGATTTTCAGTGATTATTATAATTGCCCGTTTTTGTCTCCCGGTATCGTCTGTTGCAAATGAGTTTATTCATCAACATTTCTTCGCAGTACAGATATCAGAAGCAAGAGAAAACCTCGCACTAAGCACTGCTGACCTTGATAAGCTCAAAGAATATTCTCTTCCTGAAGTTGACGGTATTCTGAATACTATAAGCAAAAGTTCTTCGTTTCTTAAACAGAAATCAATGGAGCTTAAGAATGCCCTTGTTACCACGGTAAGCAATATGGGAGATATAGTGGAAAATCTGCTTACGCTCACATTTCTCTATGTCGGAATCTTTCTGATTCAGGTTATTATTCTGCCTTTGACAGTATTCTGGATTTTTGTGAAGGTAGCAAACTCACTTTTTCTCATAAACATCCCTACAGTATTGCATCATTCACAATCATCGCAGAGCGAAAATGTTCAACAACTCAATACAGTGGATGGCTAATCGCCACCAATAAATTCTTTGTTAGACAAAACAGACTGAAAGGTGATTTATTTACAAGGGAGGAAATGGTGGGATTCCAGATATCAGAAATCCCACCAGGCTTCTATTAAGACAACTTAATCAGTGGTCACAGGTGTTGTCTCCCAGCTCAAGGGCACTGTCCATGTACGATAGAACGATTTTCTCGGGGTCATCGGCGGACGCGCCCACGGAAACGGTAATGCCACTCTCAGCAAAGAGCTGTTGAGCCTGTGTCCCCATGCCTCCCGCTATGATGACATTCACACCCTTTTCGGCAAGCCACTTAGGAAGAAGGCCGGGCTCATGAGGAGGAGAAGGAGCCTTTTCCTGTCCGATAATCTTTTTATTCTCAAGATCAACATCAAAAATGGCAAACTCTTCGCAGTGACCGAAGTGAGCGGAAAGATGTCCCTCTACAACCGGTATGGCTATCTTATGTATGGCTTTTTTCTCCTCTTCTTTGGATGAAACATCTCTTGTCTCAGGTTCGGATGAAACATCTTTTGTCTCAGGTTCGGTCTTGTCGCCCATCTGCAGAAGGGGC
>CAZRUU010000241.1:0-1947 GCA_964603235.1 uncultured Syntrophaceae bacterium
GTCAAATCGTCGATCCTTTCCCATTTGGTTGCCAGACGGGCATCAAATCCGCCGGACTTGTTCCAGCGAACAAGAGGATCAAAGACCATGTGTGAATACTGGAGCATTCCACCCGACAGCTGAACTAGGGGATCCAGTGATACCGGATCAGCGTCCATCGCGAGCTTCAAGGTCTTGGCGCCCGTCATTGTGCCGAATGACAACACCATCAATAAAACCAGACATCCAACAAGTAATTTTTTCATATCTCAATCCTTTCTTTAAGTTAAGATTACGATAGTAGAAGTCGTGAAGACCCCCCTCTTTTCGCCGGTTTTACACGCCGCGAATATGATATAAAGTTTTACAAGAGATGTCCCCTGCGGTCAAGCGAAAAATCCAAAACAAAAAAGGGGTTGCATTGGCATGCAACCCCTTGAAATGAATGGTGGGTCAGGACAGAATCGAACTGTCGACACCGGGATTTTCAGTCCCGTGCTCTACCGACTGAGCTACCGACCCACAACATTATGTCTGAAGAACCTCTGGTTTCTATCCAATCTCGATTCTTTTGTCAAGTGTTTTTGCCATTGAACCGGGCTTCTTCTGGTGTGCCCTGCCCGTGTTCATTTCCATATGTGGTGTTCCTGTCTGAATAGTTGCCAAAGGTTGGTCCGAATGAATCATCCGGTGGAACCTGAGCGTCTATCTCCTGATATCTGTGGGTTTTGATTACGTATGTCCCCGCTATTTTGTCATGCCATCCCTGTTTTTTGCTGTCGAATGCGACCCATATAAAACCCATAAAGAATGGCAGTTTGGATATTATGTATCCAACCCACCTTAGAAAAGCTGTTCCCAGCGTCATGGGTTTTCCATCTGTGCGCACAACCTTGAGGCCAAGCAGTCTCTTTCCCGGTGTCTGGCCTGTGATGCCGTGAAAATATATGAAATAGGCTGCGTTGAGCAAAACGGCCATGCCGTAGTAGGGGAAAAATATGGCGTATATCAATGTCGAAGGAGTATCTGCCAGATACATGGAATCGTAGTGAAACGGTACGATAAGATTTCCTATCAGGAACAGAATTATGGTGAATATGTAAAGTATTATTATATCTATTGAAATCGCCATAAACCTTTGCCAGAACCCGCCGTAGAGAACCGTCATTTAATTATTTCCTTTCTCTTTCAGTCTGCGCCAGCGTACCGAATACCCCTTTTTCATACTGGAGAATAGAGAGTATGGCAAGAGGGGCGGTTTCGGTCCTCAGGATAAGTTTCCCCAGGCTTGAGGAGATAAAACCGCACTGCCGGGCTTTATCAATTTCTTCCCAAGAAAATCCACCTTCAGGACCGATGACGATGAAAAAACTGTTCGCGCCGGCGTGTTTTTCATCCATCAGTATCTCTTTAATTCCCAAATCTGGTTCTGCCTCCCACAGAATTATCCGGAGATTATGTCTGTCAGGTTTGCTAAGCATTTCATTGAAAGACACTATTTCGTTCACCTCCGGCACATTTCCCCTGCCGCACTGTCTGGATGCTTCTATGGCTATCTTGCGCCACCTTGCCGCTTTGCCTGTGGCTCTTGTCCCTGCCAGTCTCGATATGGATCTTGAGGATATAAAGGGCACGATCCGGCTTGCACCCAGTTCCGTCGATTTCTGAATAATAAGATCCATTTTGCTTCCCTTGGGGAGCGACTGGGCGAGAGTTATATGTATTGGAGGCAGCTTGATGGTCTCTTTCTTGATTATATCCAGACAGACATTGCGGGAGTAAAAATCTCTGATGATAGTCGTGTATTCATGACCCATGCCGTCAAAGAGGATCAGTTCGTCCCCCTTCTTAAGCCGCAGGACATTCTTTATATAGGCAAAATATTCTTTGCCTAATTCCGAAGATATTTCCTCCCTGAGTTCCTGTGGGTTATAGATTCTTGGTATTGCCAATCTAGTCTCCGTGTGT
>CAZRUU010000242.1:0-1931 GCA_964603235.1 uncultured Syntrophaceae bacterium
TCCAGCCAAACCTGATTTCCCCTCCCGCATTAGCGCTGGTTAATGCATTTCCAATCCCGCATCCTATGTGGGGGATACAGTCAGAACCGAAGCCACGGCTATATTTCCACTGGAACAGCCGCCATTTGCGTTCAAAGAAGACATTGAGGATCGGTTCGTCGTGAAGTTGATGTCCCCATCCCTTGGGATCGGTTGAATCGATCCAATTGTGGATGGTCTCCTGAACGTCTTCTGCATAGGAGTGACGGCCGACGATTCCCACATCGAATTCGAGAGTGTCCATCTGCCGGTCATTTTTGCTGTGGAACCCGACCGCCAGATATGTAATACCGGCATAGGGCCGGTCGTTTATAATGAGATCACTCCGTTCGATCTCCTCCGGTGTGTATATGTTTTGTCCCAGCGAGAAAGACACGGAGCGCTGGTACCCCGGTTCATTTATGAAGGGCAAACGTTCAATGAGCGGATAGCTCCATGCGGGGACAAGGGGGTTATTTCGATAGTCTGAAAGATCCGGCGAGAGATATGAGAGCTTTGTTCCATGTGTGTACTGCCGATCTGTTTTGTAGAACAGATCATTCTCCATATAGAGGGTAACGGTGCTCATTCGCCGTGCGATATCGTCTCCGGCAAAAGTCTGACATGGCAGGATAAACATAAAGCAGAAAAAAATTACGAAAAATGTCTTCGCATTTACGGGCCTGTGTGTTTTCATGGTATGTTGATTTATATTTTTCCCGCTGTCCTGTCAAGTTCCACGAGAAATGTTCTGCACACGCAGTGTGCCCGGCAATAGATGATAAGCGTAACCCGAAGGGCTTTTTTTGCCTGATACAAACCGATTACTCACGGCACTTTCTTCTGGTAATTTTTACTTGACAACCGATCATAAAGTTTATATATGACCGCCTCGTCTAAATATTGACCGGGTGGTTTTCTGTCATGGCTGGTGATAAAAAGCAGGAGCGGAAAAGGGCGCTGGAGGCCTTTACAAGGCAGGGTATCTTGGATGCTGCTGTCGGTTTGTTGACACGCGAAGGTATTCAGGGCCTGACAATGGACAGGGTGGCTACGGAAGCTGGTGTCGCAAAGGGAACTCTTTACGTATATTTCACAAACAAAGAAGAAATCCTGGACGCGGCCCTTGATGCCAGCTTTTATCCTCTTATCAGGGAAAGTTTTGCCTTGCTGGAGAGCGATCTTGCCCCCGACAAAAAACTGGCGGAATATTCTCTATGTTATGTGAAGTTTTTCGACGAGCACCGGGATCTGATCCGTGTCATCTTTTTCGATCGTGAGAGGATCAATTCAGGGGAATCCCATTTTACCGATAGCAGGTACCGGACTTTTGTGGAACGAGTGGCCGATGTCTTGGATGAAGGGGTTAGGCAGGGCCTGTTCGTTCCCTCTGATTCGATGAAGGTAGCCGCCATGTTTATCGAAGCCCATATGGGAATGGTGATGCAGCGCATCCATGAAGGGATTTCAGGGGATGTTGAAAAAGACGCCCGGCAGATTACAGAAATATTCATGGAAGGATTAAGGAAGAGGAAGTAGAGAGTAAAACAATGTCTCCATACGCGAGATCCCGAACGTCATTCCGGATACTCTCTTTACTTATCACTTATAATTAGGAGAATCTGATGCTATTCAATGAAAATGTTTACAAATCACTTAAATGGAATATGGTTCTGGCGACTTTGTCAGTCGGCCTTTTGCTCGGTGGTTGCGACGATGCCGGGCGATCCCAATCCCCCCAGCGACCGGCACCGGAGGTGGCTGTGGTAACGGTGCAACCGCAAGAGGTTGTTCTGACCACTGAATTACCGGGCCGTACGTCTGCCTTCAGGGTTGCGGAGATCCGTCCCCAGGTCACCGGTCTCATTTTGAAGTGTGCATTCAAGGAAGGCTCAAATGTCAAGGCAGGTGAC
>CAZRUU010000243.1:0-1918 GCA_964603235.1 uncultured Syntrophaceae bacterium
CTTTACCATCCTATCTCCTCAAAAGAAAAACAGTCTCCAGTGTATGAACAGGTCTGAAGCCCGTCTTCAACATCCTTTCATTGCTGAACACCATATCCGAAGAAACCTTGTTATAACATGAGCGAAACCAGGCCTCTCTGCGCCTGAGTAGTTTTCCCCCCAGGCTGGACGCGATACACGCCACGGCTAGTGAAACAGAAATCACTGGCCTGCCTCGACAAGCCCCTCCTGTCTTGAAGGCTTTTATAATTTCGTCAAACCGGTATGGCCTTTCGTCGCATACATTCAGCACATCAAACCTCTCAGTCGCGGGCTCTCTCAGGATAAATTCCACAAAATCCACCAGGTTCGGCCTCGCAAGGGCGGATATCTGTTGCATACCCTTACCATACCGGATGAAGACACCCGGGCCCTTTACGCGGCGGTCCAAGAGAAACGTTATTTTGCCGTCATACACCGAGGCCAGACGCAGTATGGTGACACTTCCAATATCACCCTTTGTAAACATCTCTTCAAGTCTGATCTCGGCGCGGCGCTTGCTTATGGCATAATCGTCTGCAGGATTGCACGGGTGTTCTTCTGAGACCGGAACAGGCAGATCCTCATCGCCATACACCGACACGGAAGACATAAAGACAAAATGAACAGAAGGATTGCTCAGGGCGGCGGCCCTCGCAAGATTCTCCGTAGCCGAGCTGTTTACCCGTGTATAGGTGGCGGCACCGACAGCTCCGGGCTTCCGGTGCACCACAGCCGCGCAGTGAATAACGACGTCGGGAGAATATTTTTTACACAACGCGTTAACTTCTGCCTGATTACCGACATCCAACTTCTCCCAGGCAATCCCGAGCCTGTTAAGGGGTTTACCGGTATAGTACGTTCCTATTACTTCGTTTTCATATCTAATCCGTTCAGCCAGTGAGGAACCGATAATCCCCGAAGCTCCTGTTATCAAAACCTTCATTATTATCTCTTGATTTCCTCCACGGTCGCCACATCAACCGATCTGTTTTTCAACAACCTCTTTACAGCGGTTTTACCCAGAGCGACCATGAGATGTAAAATAATCCCGGCAATAATAATGAAAGATATGTAAAAAGGGTATTTATCTGAAAGGTGCTTGCGGAAAAATACTATCATTGCCTTGTGCATTGCGAGATCTTTACTAAAAGGCGCGACATGAACTCCCCCTTCACCCTTAAGATGAATTATGGAGGATCCGGGGTAATACCAAACCTCCCATCCCGCTTTAAGGGCGCGGACACACCACTCGATATCTTCACCGAAGCCGAATATATCTTCATCAATAAAGCCTGTCATTGTATAAACCTCGCGCCGCGCCAGCAGACAGCAACCCGAAACAGCATCCACTCTGCTTGCTTCATCTTCAGGCAAATAGCGCATCAGATATTGAGACAGCCTTCTATTATCCGGCCATATTCTATCGATACCCAGGAAATATCCCAGCGACGCATACGGGGTCGGCAATCCCCTTCTGCATTGAGGCTGAAAGGTCCCGTCACTATTTAATACTTTAGGTCCAACTATGCCGGCAAGCGGATGACTTTCAAGAAAACCCATCATGACATCCAGCAAATCATGAGCAATAATAGTGTCACAGTTGAGCCAGAGAAGATATCTCCCGCCGCTCATTCGCAGTGCCTGATTGGTTGCTTTTGAGAAACCCACATTTTTATTATTCACGATAAGTTTTACATCGGGAAACGCGCTTCTTACCATGTTCACTGTTCCATCAACTGAATTATTATCGACAAGTATTATTTCCCTGGTTACGGACGGGCTTGACGCATAAATGGATTTCAGACAATTGGAAAGAACATTCTCCGAATTGAAAGAGACCATGCAGATGGAAATATCCACCGTTGAATCTTTCTTGATAGACTGTTTTTTCATAATA
>CAZRUU010000244.1:0-1897 GCA_964603235.1 uncultured Syntrophaceae bacterium
CGAACACCGCAGTTTATGTCATAACCTACCCCTCCCGGAGAAATAATCCCGTCCTCCATATCGAAGGCGGCGACACCACCTATGGGGAAACCATAGCCCCAGTGTATATCGGGCATGGCCAGGGAATGTCTGATGATGCCCGGTAGGTGTGCCACATTGGCAACCTGCTTGAGGCTTTCATCTTTTTCTATACTTTTCATCATTCGCTCATCGGCATAGATAATCCCGGGAACACGCATGCCACCCGTAGGGGGTATGATCCAGCGAAATTCGTCAAGTTTCTCAACTCTAATATCAGACATCAAAAATAACTCTCCCAATCCATGTCTCCGGAGTTTTCCTTATCTCCACACAATGATAGGTAACCGCTTTTATCTCGATATTCATATGGTGTCTTTCCTGCGCAAACGGTTCCCCTCTCGCTGTTCCCTTTATGTGAAAGTTGTCCATCTCGGAAATCGCACATTCTTTCAATAACAAGCCTTCACCGTTATACATGTACAATATTTCTCTGAGAAAATTTACCAGAAGTTCCTCCAAATCGCCGCCTTCAACAAAAATTCTTTTTTCTTTTCTTACACGTACAAGATTTACGTCAGTCATTATATCAAAAAGGGCAAAGGCTGCATTGTAAAAGAGCTCCCTCTCATTTAAGCCATATATCTCCACTCCCAAATCGGCCGTATGTTCAAATATTCTGTAAGATGGTAGCACCTCCCAATCTCCATTTTTATTCATGCCGGATACCTGCCTTTTCTAGGTATAGAATATCAGCCAGAGAAATGAAAGCGGGGATATTGAGGATTTTGAAGCCATGTTTGGTACAGAAGGTTACTGCTTCTCCACCAAAACGCCTCAATCACGCCTTTCCAGCGCCTTCAGCCTTCATTCTAAACAGCTTCAGCCTGACTACGGGAGTAGTATACGTTTTCGGCAGCCTCTAACCAATGGGATAAAAATGGGGGAAATGAACTTTCACATATCGGAAAACCTGGAGAGTAAATCAAAAGGTAAACGAAGGACCTGTCAGTCTCGGTTGAAGAAAATTTAAGTTGCTTTTGCACCTGTTCAACATGATGGAAATTAATTGATTCTAATCTCCAAGGAGTCCTTTTATTTTGTCTTTCAGGGTATTGGCTTCTTTCTTGACAACCTCTCCCGCGGTTCCGACTTGCTTTGCTATATCCTTTCCCGCTGCATCAATATTTGAACCCAGTTCTTTGAGTTGACTGTTAAGAACATTCGTAACGTCAGGGGAAACGATCTTTGTGTATAGTGTTGTAAATATCTCCTTAAGCGCCTCCGCCGGTGACGCACCCCCTTCTTTTTGGCCTATGTTCCTGAGGTATATATTGGGCAAGGGTGAGGATATTTCTCCTCCCCCAAGTATGGATGTAACCAGTTTGATTTTCCCGTCCCTGAGTATAAAATCTTTTATTATTATCTTTCTCCCCTTACCTCTTCCCCCGGATTTCTTTTCTGACGCTTTTTCCTTTCCGGCCGTTCTTTTTATATTGTTCAGGATAGCCTGAAAATTGTCTGTTCCATTCGTCTTTTCATAGGTAATTTCAGGGGCAACCACTTCAATTCTTTCAATTATGATGGGATCTTCGAGCAGCGATTTTTCATTCATGTCAATGTAAATAGATTTAGCTGTAATAGCTTCCGGGGACTTGAATTTAGACGGATTACCGAGATAGAATTTCTTTATTTCGGCTTGTGCGGATAGTAGAGAAACATTCACATCCGACAGATGAACCTCTGTCTTTGTTATTTTAGGCCCATATGTGTTGACAGCCGTTTTTATGACGTGACCAAGATTCGAGAGAACCAATACAAACAAAATTGCGGCAATGACAATTACAACACCTGCGATTATCATGACCCCTTTTTTCAT
>CAZRUU010000245.1:0-1890 GCA_964603235.1 uncultured Syntrophaceae bacterium
TCGTATTATCAAAGGCCAGAAGCGGTTCCATCCCCTTCTCCAGGACCTTGAAGAGCACATTATCCTCATCCCGGACGGGGGCATACACAACCGTGCTCTCCGCCATATTCTTGATTATACCGGCCAAGGCGTCTTTTTTTATTACTCTCTTTTCCATATCTTCCCTTAGTTGCCTCGTTTATTGTGTCAAAATGTAAAAGCCCTATAGCAACCCCAGTGATGTCAGAAGGGGCCTGGGATCCGCATTGTGCATCTTGAACCACGCTTCCGTCCCCTTCAGACCCAGGGCAAGCGCTATCAGTTCTGTAAAGTAGAATGCCGGCAGCCTTCCCTTTTCACTGGCCCGTGTATCCAGATTGGCAAAACAGACCGGGCAGGCCGTCACGATACAGTTCGCCCCGGCCTCTGTGGCCATCTGCATCAACTTGTCCACTAGATGTACGACTATCTGGGAATTGGTGAGGGTCAGGCTCCCTCCGCAACAGTCCGTTTTATATGACCAGTTGCGGGCATCGGCACCCAATGCGCTCATGATCCCATCCATCATATATGGATTTTCGTAATCGTCGAACTGGCATACCTCGGGTGGCCGCAGGAGAAGACATCCGTAATAGGAAGCTGGCTTCAGGCCATCGAGTTTCCTGGTGACCGCCTCACTCAGTTTTTCAAGGCCTATGTCATTATAGATGATGTCTATCGGGTTTCTGACCGCGACGCTGGATTCATACTTCGCGCCGATGATTTCCTCTATCTCAGCCTTCAGTGCGTCATCCTTTTCGAGATGATGCTGCGCACTCTTGAGACGATTGAAACAGGCGGCGCAAGGAACCATCATGTCCAGCTTATCCTTCTGAGCGGCAATGATATTCCGCGCCGGAAGGGCGACAGACAGCTTGAAATTGGTCATATGGGCCGAAGACGCGCCACAGCAGGACCAGTCATCGACCTCCTTCAGCTCAATCCCCACGGCATCACTGACAGCCTTCACCGACTGATCATATTCCTTCCCCGTGGAGTGGAGCGAACATCCTGGATAATATGAAACTTTCAACTACAGCCTCCTTCAACAACGAGTACAAGTCCACTCGCTACTTGCCCGTTGATTTGAATATTTTTCGTACCGAATCCATATCCTTTGTCCTGGGAGAAATGGGTTTGATCTTCCCCTTCATGAACATACTGAGCCCCAATCCCATATCGGAGAACAGATCACCCGATTTCAGCTTGTAATGGACAAGCATCGTGGGTTCGTTGATCCGTCCGCCCATCTTGATATTTGAGAGAAAGGCCTCGTGAAACTTAACAATATTCTTTTCGCCTGCTGAAACACCCGATTCTATCGCCATCTCTCTGAGAGTATCCATCATCCGCGCGATATCAACATCATTGGGGCACCTCGTTACGCATGTCTCACAGGAAGCACACAGCCATATGGTGGAGCTGCCCAGAACCTTATCCCTCATTCCCATCTGTATCATCTTGATGACGGTGTTGGGATTGTAGTCCATGGCAAACGCAACCGGACAACCCGCAGTGCATTTTCTGCAGTGGTAACAGCTCTGTATCGGGACTCCGCCTATCCTGTTATTGACCTCTTCTAGAAAACTACTCATTTTTTCTCCATTATGGTTGGTGACAAAGTAAAAAGTTGAACTTTGGAATACAAGATGGCTAAGTAAAAAGCTTCATATACAAGGCGTAGTGTTTTTAAAGGGCGAGGGCATACATATGGTATGTCGAGGTCTTTAAAAACACTGCAACGCAGTAGATGGAGACTTTTTACGACGCCATCATGGTTCAAAGATAAATCCTTCCTCATCATTCTCCGAATACACGCTCAGGGAGGGGAGACTGTCCATTGACTCACCGGCCCTGTTCTCAAAGAGCTGA
>CAZRUU010000246.1:0-1883 GCA_964603235.1 uncultured Syntrophaceae bacterium
AACAAACCGTCTCAGATGAGGCAAAACCTGTACTGTACGAACTTCAGAAGAACGAAATGATCATCCGGGAAGGCGAGAAAATAACGTCTGAGGATCTGGATGAGCTTGATGCATTTTATAAAGGAGAAGAGGGAAACAAGTTTATAGATGTCTCTATATTTTCCGGCATATTCCTTACAATAGTGTTCCTGTCTTTCATTTTTTACCGCATGACCGGGTCGCGATTTAAGCTATCAAAGACAGTGACTATTGATCTTTTATTCATGGGCATTGCGGTGATCCTCCAGGTGATTCTGGTAAAAGCGGGCATATTTATATGTGACTCCATAGATCTGACCCATAAATTTGCTCCGGCATCCATCTGTATTTACGCCATCCCCTTTGCTATCGGCACCATGCTCGTAGCAATCCTTATCGGCAGGAATGAGGGCTTGATATTTTCAGTATTTTCTTCCCTCATAACAGCTTTTCTCTTTGAAAATAAGGCGTCAATATTCTTGCTTTCTCTCGTTGGGGGCGCGGTTGCGGCGCATTATATCATCCATTGTGAACGGCGTTCGGCATTTTTCAAGACTGGCTTGCTGGTGGGCACAGTCAATATGGGGACCATAATCTGCCTTTCTTTGCTCTCCGGCAACCTCTTTGTAATTGAGACACCCTTGAATCTGGCAATGGGGCTCGCAGGTGGTATTTTAACGGGGTTTATTGTCTCCGGCCTTGTTCCTCTCTTTGAATCTCTCTTCGGCTATACCACAGACATAAAACTCCTGGAACTGGCTAACCTGAATCAACCGATATTCCAAGAGTTACTCATGGTAGCTCCCGGAACATATCACCACAGTGTTATCGTGGCATCTCTGGTAGAGGCAGCCGCGGAAGAAATTGGCGCGAATTCTCTGTTAGCCAAGGTGAGTGCTTATTATCACGATATCGGAAAGATGAAAAAGCCCCAGTATTTTATAGAAAACCAACCAAGCTGGAAGAACAGACATGATGATCTCTCTCCTCAGATGAGCAGTCTCGTTATTACTTCGCACGTCAAGGATGGATGCGAACTGGTAAAAAAACATAATCTGGGAAAAGCAATAGAGGATATTGTAAAGCAACACCACGGTACGGGTCTTGTGCGCTATTTCTATGAAAAAGCAAAAGAGGATAGCAAGGTTTCCGGTAAGTTAGTCCAGGAAAACGATTTTCGATATCCCGGTCCAAAGCCTCAGAAAAAAGAGGCCGGGCTTGTCCTTCTCGGAGATATTGTAGAGGCCTCTTCAAGGACATTGACAAATCCAACTCCGGCAAGGATAAGAAATCTCGTTAACAGCAGGATAAAGCAGGTGATGGAAGAAGGTCAACTCGACGAATCTGACCTTACCTTTCGCGACCTGAAAAATATTGCCAAAACATTTACCCGGGTACTCACCGGCATATTCCATAGCCGAATAGAGTATAAAAAACCCTCTAAATAAAATCCTATGAGAATTCTGGCAACGAATAAACAAACCGTGACTGATATAGATCTTCCGCGAATCAAGCACTCATCAGACAAGATTCTGAGAACCCTTGAAAATGAAGACAGTGAAATCAGCCTTACCTTTGTGGATGATGCAGGCATAACCGAGATAAACACACAATATCTGGGCAGAGACTATCCCACAAATGTTATAGCGTTTTCCATGAACGAAGGAGAATTCGGAAATGTCAATCCCAATATCCTCGGTGACATTATAATATCCACAGAAACAGCTCTCAGGAACGCGGAGACCGAAGGATTTTCCCTTGAAGATGAGCTTGATTACCTGATAATTCACGGCGTTCTTCACCTCTTGGGATACGATCATGAGCTACCGGGAGAAGCCAAAGAAATGAGAGAGAAAGAAAGAGAA
>CAZRUU010000247.1:0-1883 GCA_964603235.1 uncultured Syntrophaceae bacterium
AATGCTCAGAATATAGAGGTGTAGGTATACCCGTTACCGGCTTCTTGTAACCCCCCGCCGCTGACAGTAGGTCGAGACAGGACATTTACTGCATATTGGCGAGGTGGGACGGCAGATATTTCTTCCGAATGCCACCATGATGGTATTATATTCGGTCCAGTATTTTCGGGGGAGTTTCTCCCTCAGGGCATATTCTGTCTCTTCCGGTGTTTTTGTTCTGACGTAACCAAGACGGTTTGAGATTCTGTGGACATGTGTATCCACGCATATGCCTTCCCCACCATATCCCAGCGTGATAACCAGATTGGCGGTTTTTCTCCCTACCCCTTTCAGAGAAAGTAACTCTTCAATGCTGTCAGGAACATGGGAACTGTATTTTTCGACCAGTTCACGACAGACATAAAGTATCGTTTTTGTCTTATTTCTGTAAAAACCGGCGGGATAAATGGCGTTGATAATCTGATCTTCAGAAAGCTCCAACATTTCGGAAGGAGTGGAGGCGAGTAAAAAGAGCCTCCTGGTGGCCACCTCTGTAACCTCGTCCTTTGTTCTGAGGCTGAGAAGCGTGGAAATGAGTATCTGAAAAGGATCTGACTTTTTCTCTGCAAGAGCGGAAACTATGGGAAGTTTTTTTGTCTGAAGTTTCCTTTTGAGAAGATCAATGACTGTGGCAACATCGTTGTCGTGCATGGGTCAGCTCTCAGTCTTCAGCTGCCAGTGACCAGCAATGAGCAAAAATAGATTACAAATTTAATATCTTCCAAGCAACTGATCCCTGATCCCTGCCTCATTCATACCCTTCTTCATCAGCCAGTATGTCCAGGTGCAGGGTTGCTATATCTTCTACGTCCAGGTTGGGCTTTTTATCCGTTTTTCTGAAGTCAACCGTCTTTATGTATTTATTACAGACATTGCACACATCGACACGGTATTTTTCTTCCTCTTCAATAGTAAAGTAAGCTAAGGTCTGTTGATCTTCATTCCCGCAGAAAGGGCACTTAATCCGTCTGAATTGCCATTCAAATCCACACTGACCGCAGAATAGGAATCTCTTTCCCCCTTCTTCTCTTAACTCCGATATCTTTGGTTCCCTGCCGCATATGGGACAGTATCCCTCAGACCACTTCGATCCCGCGCTAATGTCTTTATATTTCTCCGAAAGAACCTCCAGCGCCGGTCTCAGGCTCTCTTCAACAAGAAATCCCAGCAGATCAAAGACGCCATCTTCCTCATCGTTATCTGAGAGATCTTCATCCTGCTGAAGAATGAAAGATTTGCGAACCATTTCCATATAGTCCAGCTCGCCATTTTCCACCTTTTTTATTATTTCTCCGGTTTCCTTCAGAGCCCTTTTATGGGCTATCTCCAGCAGAGCAACAAAATATTCCCTTGGTCCTTCAAGATCAAATTTGCCCTCTGGAAAATCAACGAGGGGCAACCCCCCGGCAAGTTTTTTCTCTACGAGCGATTCATCGACATTGAAGATATCTCCCTTAACCTGGCGGCGATATTTTTCTCTCAGGATAAGGACATCCTCAAGGATATCGAGTAGTTCTTCGTAATGAGGATTCATATGTTTGTACCCGTCAATCGTCTTCAGGGTATCTTTCAGCATTTCTGCCATGGTCCACCTCTTTCAGGGTTTTAAAACAAGAGCCCCCTATATATTCTTTTCTCTGTAAACTCAAGGAATTCTTTCTCAGCAAAAAGGGGTCCGCTCTCAATTGAACAGACCCCTTTGTTTTCAACATACTTTTCAGACAATGTTTCTACTTTGAAACTTTCAGCTTTCCTGATTCTTCCATCTCTCTCAACCATTTCGGACACTGTTTTTCCGCCCAGGATCTTGTCACCCATCCAGTAAGAATGGCTGATACAGAACC
>CAZRUU010000248.1:0-1872 GCA_964603235.1 uncultured Syntrophaceae bacterium
TATTACTCTTCCAGCAACGGAACGGTAATGTCTGTCCTGCTTATTTTCCCCTCGATAACAACTTCGAAGGACCTTATGCGCTTAACGACATATCCCCCTATCTCCAGTTCATCACCGACTTCATAACTCACGCTGTTTATAACTGCTATCCTCCTTTTGTCGATCTCCAGATAGCCGGTATACTCCAAGTTCAAGTCCGAGGTGCTCATCGAAAACAGGTTGACTCCATAGAAGGGGTCCCTTTCCCAATTAGCTTCAGCCCTGGAAACGATATAGGCATAGGCCGAGTAGGAACCACTACCTTTTAAGACCTCTGAGGCATCCTCTATGAGATCGTCTATCCCTACCACATCCTCCTGGGACACACCTTGTGTCGGTTTCGACGACGGAGCAATGAATAGGGCATAAACACCATACAGAACAGCGGCTAGCATGAAAACCACTATTACTATCTCCCTTGTCGATACCTTAACCCTTTTCATATTTTCCTTATACTCTCAACCAGTTGTCAAATACTCGACCAATAGTTTCCAGACACATGACATCATTGACATCAAAGCTGAAAGAAATAGATTGAGCATTCTTTGTCTTCAGCCTTTCACCTCTCTTACTCGATTGCCAGCCATACCTTGAGATAGCATTCTTTGTACCCGGTTTCCTGCGTTATCTCTATTTCTTCAACCCTATCCAGGAAAGGTACTTCTCCCAGTTCTACCAGGAATTTTCTGAAGTCGAAAAGTTTTCCCCTCAGGCGAATACTGACCATGATATCATTGGATTCCTCTGTCATGGTCGCCACATCCGGACTGACAGATACAACCACCATGTCGTACTTGTCCGCGATCTTTTTAAACAGTGACGAGACGGTATAAATCTCATTTCTGGAAAGTCCTTTTTTCTCAGGCAGAGGCAATCCCTCACGGGCCTTATCCTCTCCTTTTTTTATCATTTCTTCATAGAGAGGCAACAGAACCTTCTGTTTTCGCATACGGTCCAAAGACTGTGCCGTCTTCACGTCTATGACGCCCAGCGATCTCTGGTACGGGTAAATAGCAGCGAAATAGAAGATTATAAGCATAACGACACATATCAAAAGATACATCGCGCTACGGCCGGGAATCTTGCCACTATGTGTCTGTATATTCTTCATCTTGTATCCTGGGCAAAATCAATATTCAGACTGAAATAAAGCGCTTCACTCGAGTGAAGGGGCCTTTTATCACTTTTATCAATCGTAACTTTTTTAAAAATAGGGGAATTCTCAAGCTCAAGAACATATCTCGCCAGCACAGACTCGGAGTCGGCGGAAGCAACCGTAACAACACCGGTTATACTCATTTTCCCCACAGGTTTCCTGCCTTCTTCTCCGGCGTCCTCACCCATGTTGGCCTTAACGGTTAAGAGATATACGTATGTTGGAGTCAGTTTCGCCAGTTCCCCTATAACCGCAACACCAAAATACACCTTCTTGAATCTTTTTAATACAACCCTATTTTCCCTGATTTTAGAAACCATCTCACTGGTGACATTTTCAACATTCTGATCGCTGCTTCCCAATTGCTGCTCAAGTCCTGCCAGCCTGATTTCTTTCTTGTCAACAATATCGCCCATCCAGAAGAAAACACCGATAAGAATTACCATAATCACCGCGAACGTGGAAAATATCAAACTGTTAACGCGTTTGATGCTTTTAAATTTCTCCTTGTCAGCATATGTAAATAGAAGGTTAAGGGTACGAGACAGACTCGACAACGCCAGACTCAGGACAGACGCAAAGGAAACCCTGTGGAAAACGGAGGTATTTGACGTAATGTTGCCGGAGAATGGACTCTCCGGGGCCATGGGATCCAGCGCACCGCTCTTTATCTTGAG
>CAZRUU010000249.1:0-1862 GCA_964603235.1 uncultured Syntrophaceae bacterium
GTTCCCGGGGGTGTGGGGCCGATGACGATTGCGATGCTGCTCAGGAACACGCTGGGCGCAGCGTCTATTCAGAATGGATCATCTGCCGATTAGCTGTAGCTAATTGAGGTAAAATAAGTGCATTATCTATAGTTAATGCCAGAGGGTTCAAGGGATCAAGGGTTCAAGGGGTCGAGTGAAATGTTAAAGAATTCAGAACTATCACGAAACCACGAAAAGAAAGAAAGCGCGAAATCAAATCTTATTTTTCGTGCTTTCGTGATGAAAATATATCTTGTTTAGACCTGGCGGTCCGGGTTAGGAACTTATGGATTTTACAATTATTTCAGGAATAATCGGTGGTCTGGGCCTGTTTATATTCGGGATGTATCTTCTGAGTGATTCCCTGAAGAAATTGTCCCAGGGGTTGCTGAAGGCAATGCTTGAGAAAGTAACTTCGGGGAGGCTAAGGGCGACAATGATGGGCGCTTTTATCACCGCGGTGATACAAAGCTCGAGTGCGACCTCGGTCATCATCATAGGGTTTCTGAATGCAGGGTTTATTCCTCTGGCAGCGGCCCTTGCGATCATGATCGGAGCCAATGTGGGCACCACGGTTACCGCACAACTGATCGCCTTTAAGTTTACGACAGTAGCGCCCCTGTTTGTGTTTGCAGGTACTGTGGTCTTTCTTTCCGCAAAGAAGGACAAAAATAAAAACAAGGGACTGGCGCTTCTCAGTTTCGGCCTGTTGTTTTTGGGACTTGCAATGATGAGCTCGGCAGTCAAACCTCTGGCTGATGATGAAACAATAAAAAACATCTTTATACACTTTGGCGCCAGTCCTTTCCTCGGGATATTGACGGGGATGATTGTGACGGCTGTGTTACAGAGCAGCAGCACAACTACCGGAATGATTATAGCATTCGCGTCTGCCGGGTTGCTCGATCTCCCGGCGTCTGTTTATCTGATCTTCGGGGTTAATATCGGCACATGTATTACTGCGGGTCTCGCCAGTATCGGTGGTAATCTGTCCAGTAAAAGACTTGCCCTTGGTCACACGCTCTTTAACATAATGGGAACCCTGGTCATGTTGCCCTTTATTCCTCTCTATCTGCATTATATTCCCATGACCTCCGGTGACCTGGCAAGGCAGATTGCCAACACCCACACAATCTTCAATATAGTCAATGCTCTGATCTTCCTGCCGTTTGTGCCTATTTTCGTTAAGCTTTTGGACAAGATGATAGCCGGAACAGATTACAAAAAGAAGGGAGCAAAACACCTCGATGTAAATCTGTTTATAACACCCAACCTGGCGATTAAGGCGGTCATCAAGGAAATGGTTGTAATGCTGGATATATGTCAGGAAATGTTTGAAAAAGCGGAGAAATGTATTGCCAGCTACAACCACAGGCTCAGAAATGAGATAGCCCTTGATGAAGATTCTGTCGACGAGATGCAGAAGAATATTACCGAGTATCTGATTAAAATTACCAAGGAGCAACTGTCCGACCGGGAGAGGAATCTGATTCCCGCGCTGCTTCACAGCGTGAACGATCTTGAAAGAGTGGGGGATTATTGTGAGAGTATCGTAAAATCATCCCAGAGGGGGTATGAACATGACCTGAAATTTTCCAGTCTCGCGAACATGGAACTTGAAAAACTGTTTGAAAAGACAAACGTTATTATGAGGAAGACAAAGAAGGCCATCGAATACGACGACCACAAAGCGGCTGCCATTACGCTTAACATAAACAGGGAGATACACGCCCTTGTAAGGCAGAATATATCCAATCATATAGACAGGCTTGAAAAGGGTGACTGTATAAGCGACGCAGGCCTTGTCTATTCGGATGTACTAATGGCCGTTGAGAGGCTTA
>CAZRUU010000250.1:0-1850 GCA_964603235.1 uncultured Syntrophaceae bacterium
TTCCACTGTTGCCTGAAACGGATCTGTATGTATTTAAAATCAAAGGGTTAACTTTGATAAAGTAGGTCTGCCCTGACCTATAGTTTCGAATGCTCTTGCTTTTCCTTTGCTTCCCATAGCAAAAGGAGGGGCTGTTTTTGTAATTTCGGTAGCATTTCTTTAAATTCATCCTTATTGAGGACAAGTGATCTGATTTTTCGGTTAATGTATTGTTCAGTTTTCCTGCTCAAGTCATTTAGATGGTACTGGTCGATATTGCCTACAAGAAGGATATCGATAATTCCGGTGTCTTTGCCTTCGGCATAATCATCGATGAGGTATGCGGCTTCAAGATCCCCAATTCTTATTATTACACTATCTAATACCTGATCAATGCCCGTTACTTTGCTTACCATGGATTTGAGTTCGGGAAAGAGGGGATGTTTTGTGTTGGCCGTATAAAATACCTTACGGCCATTTTTTTCCGTCTTGAGCATTGCTGTTTTGGTTAATTGATTGAGTTCTTCACGTACAGCGTTGGTAGATACGTTGAATTCCTTTGCGAGTTCACGGAGATAGGCCCTCGCTTCGGGATTGAGGAAGAAGCGGATCAGTAATTTAATTCTGGTCTTTGAAGATATTAAGCCTGAAAATAAATTGTCCAATGCCTTTCCCTTTATGAGTAGTTTTTCTACTCATAACATAATATAATAACATGTCAAGGTGAAAATAATATTTTTGGCTGTCAGTTTCTGGCGGGATAACATCGAAAAAACCGAATTGAGCAATCAGGCCCCTCTATTACTTTCGGGATAATTGTCTGCATCTACTTCCCATTCGATTAATTGCATAATAATCAGAGCCTTATACTCCTACACTCACAGGAATCTGTACAATATGCTCAATGTTATATAGTGTGCATAATTTCTGAGTACCTGGTATCTATCCGCCGGTGCCGCGTGTTTCTTTGCGACAAGGTATGCCTCATAGGCAGATTTACTATAATTCCTGCTGTTCTTTGATTCCCCCTGCCACCTGAAGTTGGCCAGGAACCTGTTTATATAAATGGGTGAATATCTCTTGCCGATCCTCAGCCAGTAATCATAATCCATGGTGTATTCAAGATCGAGATCGAGCGGCCCCACTTCCTGAAATACCCTTTTAGTAAAAAACACGGCCGGCTGTGAGATAAAATCCTTTGACAACAGGCGTTTTAACGAATAGCGCCTGCTTTCAAACATTTTATATCGCGTTATCAGGCTGCGTATCTCACGATCATTCTCATCAATGTTCCGGCAGTTGCCGAAACACCATTCAAACTCATGTTTCCTGTATCTTTCAGCCACTTCGGACAGCGCGCCGGGTTCATAGGTATCATCCGAATTCAGCCATGCCAGAATATCCCCTGATGCCATGCCGAATCCCTTGTTTATGGCATCGGATTGCCCACGGTCTCTTCCGGAGATCAGCGTAAGCCTGTCTTCGTATTTTCTGACAATATCCAGAGTACCGTCGGTGGAACCTCCGTCAACGATGATATAGTCAAGTTCAAAATCGCCCTTCTGACTCAGGACGCTACGGATGGTCCGTTCTATGAATTCCCCCTGGTTGAGGGAGGGCGTGACTATTGATATCTTCATAAAATCTTTGACACTAATTTCTAAAGTAGGCTATTGTTTTTTTCAGGCCTTCTTCCAGATCTATCTCAGGCTTCCATTTAAGCTTTTCTTTAGCCAGTGTGATGTTGGGCTGGCGCTGCATGGGGTCGTCCGGCGGGAGGGGTCCGTACACAATTTTTGATTGTGAATGTGTCAAGTCTATGATTTTCTCGGCCAGCTCGAGCATGCTGAATTCGCCGGGGTTTCCCAGGT
>CAZRUU010000251.1:0-1850 GCA_964603235.1 uncultured Syntrophaceae bacterium
CAGCATGTGTCTGGAAAAGTTTTGACATTTTGGCGCGTATAAAATATGGTGTTTGCAATGGAACGGGAGACTTGTTATGGATATACAGGATGTTTTTCAATATTATGGAAATGATATGAGGGTGGTTGAAGATATTATCAGGGAACGGCAGCGTTCTTATGTGCATCTTATTCCCGAGATTGCCGATCATATAACCGGAAGCGGCGGCAAGAGACTGAGGCCTCTTTTGCTTATAATATCGTCGGACCTGTGTGGTTACAGGGGTGACAGACGTTTTCCCCTGGCATCGGTAATGGAGTTCATACATACAGCGTCTCTCCTCCATGATGATGTAATAGATCATGCCGTGATCAGGAGAGGCAAACCTTCCGCGAACAGTATCTGGGGAAATTCCGCGAGCGTTCTTGTGGGAGATTATCTATACTCAAGTTCCTTCGGTATGCTGGCTGAAGATGGAGATCAAACTGTTCAGAAACTCCTTGCGGCCACTACCTCCTCCATGGCTGAAGGAGAGATAATCCAATTGGCTAAATGCGGCGATATTAATGCCACCGAAAAAGAATATTTCTCCGTTATTGAGAAAAAGACTGCTATCCTTATCTCTGCGGCATGCGCCACCGGCGCAATCCTGGCAAAAGCGACGGAAGCGGAAACCGAGGCACTGGCCAAGTTCGGAATGAGACTGGGGACGGCCTTTCAGTTAACCGATGACACGCTAGATTATGTGGCAAGAGAAGATGATTTCGGCAAGACCATAGGTATGGATCTTAAGGAAGGCAAGATAACACTTCCCCTTATCAGGGCGTTCAAAAAATGTGAGCCGGAAGAGAAGAGGATTATAGAAAAAGCCGTGGAGAACGCGGGAGAAGATTCTATCAAACAAGTTACATCCATCATCGATAAATATGATGGCATAAAATATTCCCTTGAAAGGGCCGACAGGCTTATTGAGGAAGGGAAGGCGTTTCTTGAGATATTTGAAGATTCGACACCCAAAAAAGCCTTTTCTGCCATTTCGGATTATGTTGTTGAAAGAGAACTGTAGGGATGGAGACGAGTTCAGTGCAGGCAAATTCCATAAGAAATCAGGACTTGTTTTGTGGAAAGGCCTCTTGCTATCGGTTAATAACATCGGCTTTCGGTGATGTGGGGATTGTTTGGGTTCGCAAAGAAGAGACCCCTATGATTATTCAAGTGGTGCTTCCGCAAAAGGATATATCAACTGCCAACATGATCAGGAAGAATTTTCCGGATGCTGAAGAAGGCCTGCATGAGTATCTGGAGAAGACCAGCGAAGCTATAAGTGCTTTCCTTGAAGGGGCTTGCGTCAATTTTTCAATGAAGTTTGTTGAGATAGACCGGTGCGGTGATTTCCAGCGGAGGGTATTGCTTGAAACAATGCGAATACCCAGGGGCAGCGTGATCTCTTATGGGAAACTGGCAAAAATGATCTCTACGCCGGGGGCCGCGAGAGCAGTTGGTTCGGCGCTTGCGGGAAATCCTTTCCCCATTATCATTCCATGTCACAGGGTGGTGAGGTCCGATGGATCCGCCGGACAATTTGGGAGTGGAACTGAAGTCAAAAAAGCCCTCTTACGTCTGGAGGGTGTTGAAATGGCATAAATACCTATTTACCTTGATACCGCCATATTATCACGATGGATGATTTCATCGTATGGTTTATCCCCAAGTACCTGCTTAATCTTGGAGGTTTTGAGGCCTTTTATCCTGTCTATGTCCGAAGAACTGTAATTAACAAGCCCCTTGGCGATTGCGACACCGGTTTCGTTTATGCATGTCACGGGGTCACCCAGGTGAAACTCACACTCGATCCTGACGATGCCCGAAGG
>CAZRUU010000252.1:0-1841 GCA_964603235.1 uncultured Syntrophaceae bacterium
AGGACGGGATTATTTCTCCGGGAGGGGTAGGTTATGACATAAACTGCGGTGTTCGTCTGATGACAACAAATCTCCAATTCGACGAAATTAAAAACAGAGTGAAAGATCTTGTTATCGCCCTTTTCAGGGACATACCTGCCGGTGTGGGATCTGAAGGCTCCATTAAACTTTCTCCGGATGAAGAAAAAAAAGTGTTGCGGGAAGGAGCCGGGTGGGCGGTGAAACATGGTTACGGCTCCCTTGGTGATCTGATGACTACCGAGGATGGAGGCAGAATGGATGGGGCGGACCCCGCCTGCGTGAGCGAGAGGGCCCTTGAAAGGGGCAGGAGACAGCTGGGAACACTTGGTTCCGGGAATCATTTTCTGGAGATAGAGGTTGTGGATAAGATCTTTGACAGAAAAATTGCCTCTACATTTGGACTAATGGTCGAGGGACAGGTTGCCGTCGCCATTCACACAGGATCACGGGGTTTTGGACATCAGGTGTGCGACGACTATCTTGCGAGGATGGTAAAGCGTAGTAACAAGCTGGATTTTCCGCTGCCTGACCGGCAGCTGGCCTTTGCGTACATTGCCTCTGATGAGGGAAAGGAATATATGTCTGCCATGGCATGCGCCGCTAATTATGCTTGGGCGAACAGACAGATATTGATGCACTGGACCAGACAAACCTTTGAAAAGACGTTGCAGATGTCTCCACGCGAAATAGGAATGCGGTTGGTCTATGATGTATGTCACAATATTGCAAAGATAGAGGAATTTCCTGTGGCCGGTAGGAAAAGGAAGGTGTGCGTGCACCGCAAGGGGGCTACGAGGGCATTGCCTCCACAACACCCTGCCCTGCCGGATGTGTATCGCGAGGTGGGCCAGCCGGTGCTGATACCAGGGGATATGGGTACAGGATCCTATGTGCTTGCGGGAGCAGAAAAGGCCTTTGAGGAAACATTCGGGAGCAGCTGTCACGGTGCCGGGCGGGTGATGAGTCGCGGCAGGGCGATGAAGGAGAGCAGGAACAGATCAATAGTAAAAGAGATGGCCGACAAGGGTATTGTAATTATGGCTGCGGGGAAAAAGACAATTCGTGAGGAAATGCCTGACGCGTATAAGAATATGGAAGACGTGGTGAACATTGTCCATCGGGCTGGTCTGTCCAGAAAGGTTGCGCGACTCAGGGCCGTTGGTTGTATCAAGGGATGATTCTGTTGATTAATGACCTTTTTAGGCACGGTCAATGCTTGACAAAATATAGAATATGATTAACTTGAAATAGCAATCCGGAAAGCAGCAGGAAAACGTTTCTGCTCTGAAAACCGATTTCCGACAGTCGGATATTTTCAATGACTGCGATCTGGATTTGTAAATTCTGAGGGAAGGAAAGTAAATCATGCCTGATGTAAATATAGCGGAGTATACATACGATATTATTATTGTGGGAGGCGGGCCGGGGGGACTTACCGCGGGGTTGTATGCGGCCAGGGCCGATATGAAAGTGCTGTTGCTGGAGGGCAATGCCCAGGCCAGCCAAATAACCATGACGGATATGATAGAAAATTACCCCGGCGTTTCTGAGATGAGCGGTTTTGAACTTAATGATACGTTCAAAAAGCAGGCAAACTCGTTCGGCTTGGAGACCAGACCAGAACAGGTGAACCGCATAAACATAGAAAAATCAGGGGATGTGGAAAGATGGGAAATTATCACCGATAATGATGTCTATCGGACTCTCTCTATTATTGTTTCTGCAGGAGCAGCCTGGAGCAGCCTGGGAGTACCAGGGGAGCTGAAGTTTATCGGCAGAGGAATATCATACTGTGCCACCTGCGATGCTCCCTTCTACAG
>CAZRUU010000253.1:0-1831 GCA_964603235.1 uncultured Syntrophaceae bacterium
AGATTCTTTGCGCGAGTTTAGTACAGCAATTTAATGCCGGATGTCAATATTTTTGAGTAATTTGTTCTTTCCGGTACTGAGAAAGGGCCCTTTCATCCTTTCAACGGATAAAACGCTCTTTAATTTTTTCAGCTCGTTAATAATCATGTTGAGCTGCTTAAGATCCTTTATATCCAACTGAAAGTCACAAATCGTGTCACTGCCCGAACTTACATTAATATTGACATAGGTCATATTTACACCCATAGAATAAATAACATTGCTCAGTTCGGAAACAAGCCCCTTCTTATCTCTGCAGTTTACTACAATACCAACCGAGAAGGTCTGTTTTTCACTTACGTTCCACTGTGCGTCAATTATCCTTTCAGGGTCCATCTCTTTTACCATGGGACAATCAGACCCATGTATAGTTATGCCTCTTCCCCGCGTTACGCAGCCGACTATATCATCCCCGGGGAGAGGACTGCAACACTTGGCAAATCTCACCATGACATTATCAATCCCTGTGACTGATATACCCGCATCGGATGGAGCTCTTCTGAACTTCTCCCTGATTTTTTCCAGAACTCCCTTCTTCTCATCCGCTTCCTTTTTCTCATCCGTATCCTTATCGTGTGCCAACTGGTGTGTCACATGCTTTGCTGATATCTTCCCATAACCTATAAGGGCCAACAGGTCATTGACAGTCTTCAGGGAATGTTCTTCCAATATGGAGTTCAATTCGTTCTCCTTGATCAGCTTATTGAATCTCAAATGGTGTTTCTTGAGTTCTTTTTCGAGGATATTTTTGCCCAACAGGATGCTTGCCTCGCGCTCCTCTGTCTTGATCCACTGTTTTATTTTGGATACAGCCTTTGATGTCACCGAATATTTCAACCAGTCTTTGCTTGGATAATGACCAGTTTGAGTCATAACCTCCACCGTATCGCCGTTTTGAAGCTTGTATCTCAGGGCAACGATGCTTCTGTTCACCTTTGCCCCTATGCATTGATTCCCCACATCGGTATGGATGCTGTAGGCAAAATCAATCGGCGTAGCACCCTTTGGAAAAGATTTTACGTCTCCCCTTGGGGTAAATACGTAAACTTCATCTGGATAAAGCGCCAGCTTCAGGCTTTTCATAAACTCCCGGGCGTCTTTGTGTTCGGTCTGCCTCTCAAGCAATTCTCTGAGTTTGTCGATCTGGTCTTCATCTTCACCGGAAGATACCTTGCCTTCTTTATACTTCCAGTGGGCCGCGATACCCTTGTCCGCCCACTCATCCATCTCCTTCGTTCTTATCTGTATCTCCACCCGTTCCCCGTATGGACCGATAACCGTAGTGTGCAGGGAGCGATAGTTATTCGCTTTGGGCATTGCTATATAGTCCTTGAAACGTCCTGGTACAGGCTTCCAGAGCGCGTGAACGATACTCAGCACCTCATAGCATTTTCTTTCCTCATCCGAATTAATGACTATCCTGAATGCCGTAAGATCGTAAACCTCATCAAAATTTATGTGCTGTTCATGCATCTTCTTGAAAATGCTGTAGAAATGCTTGGCCCTCCCCGTAACTTCCGCTTTCAAGCCAAACCTTTTAATCTGTCCGTGGATTACATTCCTTACCTCTTTTGCGTACTTGTCTCGCTCTTCTTGCTTTTTATCCACACGTTCCATCAGTTCGTGATATCCATTCGGATGAAGGTATTTCAGAGACAGGTCCTCCAATTCAAGCTTTATCCGGTTTATTCCCAGACGGGCTGCCAGCGGCGCATATACCTCAAGAGTTTCCTGTGATATGAATTTTTGTCTGTCCGGGGAATGAAAATCAAGCGTGCGCATGTTATGAAGC
>CAZRUU010000254.1:0-1827 GCA_964603235.1 uncultured Syntrophaceae bacterium
ATCGATGTGAGCAGTGTTTTGCCTGCCTGCAATGGTGCCCGCAGGAAGCGATCCAGTATGGCAAAAAAACCCCAAAATATGAGAGATATCATCATCCTGAGATTCTTTTGGAGGATATGTTAAAATCGAGGTAATTATAGAGAGTAATATTGTTATAATGAAAGAGGTAATGATTTGCATAGGACTGTTTTTAGCACCCCCGTTATAAAACCCTTGCTGTATTGGATTTCGCTTGGATTCTTGAAGGTTATCGGATGGCGCAAGGAGGGAAAACTGCCTGATATTAACCAATATGTGGTAATTGCAGCCCCGCATACCACAAACTGGGATTTCCCTATAACCCTGGCCTTGGCCTTTTCCTTTAAGTGCAATGTTTACTGGATGGGCAAGGATACACTCTTTAAACCGCCGTTTGGCGCAATTATGAAGTTTCTTGGAGGTGTCCCGATTGACCGCTCAACTTCAAGTAATTTGGTGGAACAGTCCATACAGGCGTTCGGACAAAATAATAAGCTTGTCCTGGTTATTCCCCCAGAGGGTACCCGCAAGAATGTCAGATACTGGAAGACCGGGTTTTACTATATTGCTAATGGCGCCAATGTGCCCATCGTTATGGGTTTTCTCGACTACAAACGAAAGGTAGGCGGGATCGGACACATCTTTCAACCGACAGGTAATATTGATACCGATATGGTCGCAATTCAGTTCTTTTATGCCAATATCTCCGGCAAATATCCTGAAAAATCAAGCCTGGCTGATATCTCCCCGCATATAAAAAGTTTTTTGTATCGCAATGCCGGCTAAGCATTAGCACAATTGTTGATGGAACTGGATATAAATATAAAAAAAAGACAGGGAAGAAAGAATAGAGTGGATTTTGCTCTGCCAGTAACAACAAAGAACTGAAAGAACGATATGACCGATGGGCCAAAGACTATGACACCGACCTCAATAGAGGGGCTCCGTTAGCTGGGGCTCGCCTATGCTCCCTGCTGTTCTTCCACTTCTATCACATAAATTTTTTCGATATCGAAGAAAATCTGGTTAACAATATAATTCTTCGATGGATTGTGGTCTAGTACCACCCTGAGAGTCTTCGATTTATCATGGAAACATGTTCTGATTTGTCTGATGAACCTTCCATTAACAACAATTTTGGAAGGGCCTTTCTTATAGGCGGGCAGGTTCTTAATGTCAATTATGAGTCTCCCGTCGTTCAGGGCAAAGACAGATGGTGTAAAGTCTCGATTAGAGTAAATATAAATGGCTTCATTTCCATTATCTTTCAACTTGAACTTGATATTCTTAATTTTCAAAGGGACTGCTGCCTGATCTTCAGCTGTAGCAATTAATGTGGTTCCAAAGAGAGAAAAAGAAAGAAGAACCAGCAGTATTGTGCAAACGGAGCGGGCAAGCCCCTTAAAAGGGCGAATTTCTCTTTTCATAATACGGACCTTCTCTTTAAGTGTTTCCATCGCAATAATGACATGTTCCGCGTCGCCCCTCGCCTGGAGCGGGAAGTGATTACGCGGATCCTCGCATTCTCGAATCGAAGGGAAATGAAAGGCCTTCAGAAAGAATGAGGTCTCCTGTCGAACCAGGGCCTTGCCTGCTCCAGTTGAGCTGCCAGCCGGAACAGTGTCGCTTCGTCTCCGAATCTCCCCATAAAGTGGACCCCACAGGGCAGACCTTCTTCCGTCCAGTGAAGAGGAACGGACATTGCGGGTTGACCTGTGAAGTTAGCCAGTTGTGTGAAGGGGGTCTTCGACAGGCTCTCTACCGCTAGCTTGTCGGTTATGCCTGAAAGTTTCAACAATTTTCCCAATC
>CAZRUU010000255.1:0-1792 GCA_964603235.1 uncultured Syntrophaceae bacterium
GTTGCCTACCCAAATGTTGATCCAACCCAGATACCGACGTAATATGTTACAACTATGACAAGTGATGCGATAAGCAAGTGTTCCGAGATCACTTTCAAAGGGTTTACTCTTTGCTCTTTAGCCATGTAAAAACTGAGAATCCCTAATAGGGACAATCCCCAGACCACACTTACGATGACCGCTGTCGCGAGTGGGCACAGCAGAACAGGAACAATAAATGTCAGCGCAAAAACAAATTTAAATAAAAAAGTGGAGATTGTTGATTCCCATATCTCGCTGGTGGTGTTCTTATTCCTGGATTCTTCAGCAATGTGAATGCCCAGCGCGTCTGAAAATGCGTCCGCTATCGCTATCGTGATTATACCGCCTATAACGACAAGCTTTGAGCCTGTGCCGGAATACAGGCCTATCATCAATCCGAGTGTCGTGATTATTGCAGAGGTTAGCCCGAAGCTGAGTCCTGTTTTTAGCGAATGTTTCATATGTTTCTTTCTTATACGTCTGATATCCTTGACCTTGCCAGGCAATCCGGGTTTCAGGTGTGCGGAAGTTCCCGACTTCTTCGCTTAATATGCTGATCTTATAATTTATTCGCACGCGAAAACCTAACCGGAAATTGCTGGGTTGTTATGCTACTTCTTTTCAATACATTTTGCACTCATATTTTCATCAGGATAAACATCCGGCGCTTCAATGTCGGGAGGTTGCTTCCCGAATGGCATTGATGTTTTTCCGCTCATCTGGTACATATAAATCTTAAAAAATTAATTATTTGATGGCCTGTTAATATGAGAACAAAACTTCTTTGTCTGTTTATATTTTTCCTGGTGGGTTGCGCTACAATAGGGCCGGAGAGGGAAAGTATTGTGCCCCTTGTCCCGGTTGATTCGTGTGAGTTGCCCGCACTGGCCGATGATATTGATCAGAGATCCCTGGAACTCGCAATATACAGAAGCATTAAATACTATAACAGGTTGCCGGAGACAAGGGAGTTTCGACTCGGAGAACGCGTATGCACGGCGGGGGAGTTGAAGGAATCTCTTGAAGAGTTTCTGAGAATTATCAGGATACCGGGTTCAGTCAATGATAGAACGAAAAGGATAAAACAGACCTTTGATATATACAGAAGCGTTGGAAGGCGCGGCGGAGAGGTCTTATTTACGGGATATTATGAACCTATTCTCGCAGGGTCATTTGACAGGACACCACAGTGTCGCTATCCCATCTATCGCACGCCTGATGATCACGTTGTGATAGATCTTGGAAAATTCAAGGAGAAATACAGAGGAGAACGTATCATCGCGAGAATTGAAGAGGGAAAGGCTGTTCCCTACTACACGCGCGGGGATATCGATATAAAGGGATCTCTTGAGGGGAGGGGACTTGAGCTCCTATGGCTTTCTGATCCCGTTGACATTTTTTTCCTGCAGATTCAGGGGTCTGGAGTTGTGAATCTCCCCAATGGCGACCTTGTCCAGATAAGCTATGACCAGTGTAACGGTCATCCCTACCGTAGTGTAGGAAGAATGCTTGTGGAGCAGGGGAAAATGTCTCTGGAAAAGGTATCCCTTAAGGGCATCAAAAGATATCTGAGGGAACATCCTGAAGAAATGCCTGACATATTAAGCTGTAATGAAAGCTATGTGTTTTTCCGTATCGTTGAAGAGGGTCCTGTGGGGAGTCTTAATGTGCCAGTTACACCGGGCAGGTCGATAGCCACGGATGCTAGAATGTTTCCCAAGGGTTCACTTGCTTTTATCAGGGTGAAAAAGCCTGTTATAGACGAATATGG
>CAZRUU010000256.1:0-1784 GCA_964603235.1 uncultured Syntrophaceae bacterium
TCCCGGTAAGTATAGCCGTCTTTATCCCAAGCCTGTCCGCCCATTCCCTGATATTATTGAAATGCTGCTCCGCCAATATCTCCGTGGGCGCCATGATGGCCGCCTGGTAACCCGATTCACACGCGGCAACCATCGCCGCCATTGAAACGGCTGTCTTGCCGCTTCCGACATCTCCCTGGAGAAGCCTGTTCATGGGGAAAGCCTTTGACATATCCGCTTCTATCTCCCCTATGACCCTCTTCTGAGCTCCTGTAAGTTCAAATGGAAGAATATCGTAGAATTTTTTTACCAGGGCGCCTCCTGTCGCGAAAGAAATCCCCGGTTCAAACAGATGTCCTTTTCTCTTGAGGGCCATCCCCAGCTCAAAGAAGAAAAGTTCATCAAACACAAGTCTCCTGCGCGCCGGTGATCTGAGATCATTGAGCGCCTCGATATCCTGATCTTGATCTGGGAAATGCACATTCCTTATAGCATAATCTATATCAACGAGCTGGTTTCTCCTGCATATCTCGTCCGGGATCGGGCTGGAAACACAGTGGGAATACTCAGTGACTACCCGCATCATTATCTTCCTTATATACTTCTGATGAAGCCCCTCCGTCTCGGAATAAACGGGCACAATCCTCTTGAAATGCAAGAGTTCATCATCATTTTCATCCAGTATTTCGTGATCCGGGTGCAGCATATCCTTTCCAAGGAGATATATCTTGACCTCCCCCGTCAGGATAACCTTTTCCCCGGGTTTGAATCTCTTCCCTAGATACGAGAAATTTCCCTGAAACCACTTTGCTGTAAGCAGGCCGGTTCCATCATCTATGGTCACTTCAAGCACACGCCTGCTCCTGTACCGCCGTATACCCACATCCATTATCGTGCCCATCACTGTCTCGCGAACACCAATACCTACAGAGGAGATACTCTTTATGTGTCTCCTGTCTTCATATCTTCTCGGCAGGAAGTAGAGCATGTCCTCGACATTCCGCAATCCCTTCCTGCCCAACAGCGCGGCTACCTTCGGGCCGACACCCTTGATATACTGCACATCTGCCGAAAGTTTCCTGAAGCATCCATTCAGGCTTTTTTCGGGTTGAATGCCTGAATCATTTGGAATCGACGGCTCAGGGCCCGAACACAGGCTTTTCAGTTCCTTTATATAGACAAACGCCTTATCAATACGTTTCTTTTTGTCGGATATGGAAAGTGAATCAAACCCTTGGAATCTTTTATTAAACTCTCGTATAACGTCTTCAGGAATCTTTATCTCGGAATTCTCCCCGTAGTGAGATAAAAAGGCGGATTTTAATTCATCAAGAAACCCCGACACAGTACGCTCAAGATCTCTGACAACCGGAAGATTTTTGTAAGAATTCTTCGACAAAAAAATCAGAGGATTTTCAATTTTGTTCAGAACCTTCAGGACATCTTCCATCAATATCGCCTCTATTTAACAGGGAGGTTGGACGAGAATGAATTCTCGGAGAGATTAGAAACATTTTTGACCCAATTTGTCAATGATATTCAGTATAAAGATTTGGGAAGTCAAATGTGGACTGATCAGAGTTATCTTATTACAAGAGGGAATAAAATGGCCGGAGCAGTAGGATTCAAACTTGTAAACATCCTTGCCAGTATTGAGTTTCCGAGGGGGGTAGATAGAGAATTGATCTAAAGAATGAAGAATTAATTTAAAATAAAGGAATGAGAATATACCATGAAAAAAAGTCATTTTCTTCTTCCTGGAAGCGATAATTGACTGAATTTGAAAAATATGCAACATTACGATT
>CAZRUU010000257.1:0-1780 GCA_964603235.1 uncultured Syntrophaceae bacterium
GCTTCCATACCGGGGTCTTTGTAGATAATCTGTTCCTGCGCCAATCCTTTCTTCCACACTTTCTGACGAAGAATCTCGTTTTCTCTGATGAGAGTCTGTCGTTCTGAAATTCTGCTAACAAGTGCAAGCAACTGATCCAGATCGATGGGTTTGGGAATATAGTCCACGGCGCCAAGCTTCATGGCATCGACTGCGGTCTCTATTGTACCATACGCTGTCATCATTATTACGCTGATTTTCGGATTGATGTTCTTTATTTTCTCCAATACTTCTATTCCGTTCATTCCCGGCATCTTGAAATCAAGGAGGAGCAGATCGAAATGACCTCCCTGCACCTGTCGGATAGCCGTATTCCCATCTTCGGCTTCCGTGACACGGTGTCCTTCCCTGGCAAGAAAATCCTTCAGCATTTCTCTTTGAGATCGTCCATCTTCAACAATCAGTATATTCAATTTGTCCATTACCCGTTATCCTTATCTCTGTTTTTCACCGGGAGCAGGATTATAAAGGTTGTTCCAGATCCCACTTCACTCTCAACGTGAATCTCTCCGCCGTGGCCTCGCACTATCTCGTGTGCCAGGGAAAGCCCGAGACCCAAGCCCTTTTCCTTCGTCGTATACTCCGGATCGAATATATGGTCTATCTCCTCAGACGTCAACCCGCACCCGGTATCTGATATTTCTATGCTTATCATGTCCTTTCCATCCGGTTCAACAGAGATACCAATGGTGCCCCTGCCAGGAATTGCCTCCATTGCATTCTTAAAAATATTATAGAATGCCTGCCTGAGCTTGTCCACATCCATGGATATTATGAAAGAGTTGTCATCTTTCCAGACGGTCTTTATGTCAATTTTTCTGAGATTGGCCTCTTCTCTTATGAGACCTGCAATTCTCTCCAATACATAAGTAACAGAATGGTTTTTGAACTCCAGACGGCGGCTTCGGGAAAAGATAACAAATTCTTCCACTATCCTGTTCAAACGTTTTATCTCTTCGCTTATAATCCCTGTAATATACTGAAATCCTTTTTTCTTTTCTTTCTCATCAGGAGAATATTCGCGACGGATTCTCTGGCTGGCCATACTGATTGCGTTAAGAGGATTACGGATTTCATGAGCCACTCCGGCCGCAAGCTGACCGAGTGCAGACAGCTTTTCAGCCTGCTGGAGGCGCTTTCCCATCTCCTCCATTCTCAATGAGTATCTTTTCTGACTGCGGTAGAGAGCGACCATCGACAGTATACCAATTGTCATAATGAAGATCATGGAAACTATCATTCTGTTTCTGTTTTCCTTTAATATCCTGTCGCTGCTTATACGGTTAAGACCAAGACGGGCAAATCCCACAATCTTCTCGTCAAGACATACCGGAACTGTAATTTCAAGAAGCTCGGATGCGCCTAATGTCATCTTGTGGCTCGCTTTTTTTACATTTCCTTTCAGCACATCGAGAGCAACAGCATCCACATCTTTGAAGTTTTCCTGAACATTACCGGCCTGGCCCAGCACCCTGCCGGAACTGTTTATTACAACAAGATGGTCAAGTCCCTGCTGATCCCATCCAACCTCTTCGATAGCTTTCTTTATAGCAATTCTGGGGCCCCACCAGCTACGAAGTCCTTCATCATTAAGAGCTATCAATATGGCGCCGCTTCCGTCCTTGCGACGAAGAGTAATATATCCCATCTCGTTGAGTTTCCCAAACCTGTCAAAGATATCTATGATTATATCTTCGTTCCAAGTCTCATCATGATTCGTTCCGGGTGAAAATTCCTTGAG
>CAZRUU010000258.1:0-1775 GCA_964603235.1 uncultured Syntrophaceae bacterium
TACATTCGGACGCTTTGTAGCACAATAAGCGGCATCGAATCAATATCTTTGCTGAAAATCTACTGGCTGGCCACCTCACGCACAGCAAATTTTGTCTGAACCAGTGCTTTTTAGGACGCCATTACTCTTGATGGTTCCGTAAAAAGTCTGTCATTCCCGCGTAGGCGGGAATCTATAGAGGGTTAAGTCCCCGAAAACACTGGATTCCCGTTTCCACGGGAATGACAAACAGAGACGGATCCCGAGTTTTTACGACGCTATCACTCTTGCAAAATCTTCATTTGAATAGTATGAATCCCACATAGCGGCAAGACAAAGGGAGGTAATAACAACATGGGTATAATCAGGGTCTTTATACATGGTCTTGAAGGCAGCAGCCAGGGAACCAAGGGAACTTTCTTTAGAAAAAGGTATCCTGATATGATTATAGAGGATTATCCCGGAAGTCTGGGAGACAGGATGAACAAACTCCGTGGAATACTTTCAGACAAAAATGATATTGTGCTGGTCGGTTCCAGCTATGGAGGACTGATGGCAGCCATGTACGCCTGTGACAATGAACATCGAATCAAGAGGCTCATCCTTCTGGCTCCGGCCCTCAACCTGGAAGAATTTAAACCCTATCTGAACCGGAAAATCGGGGTGCCGGTTATACTTTATCACGGCAGCCGGGATGACGTTGTGCCTCTGAAACAGGTACACGTGATCGCCTCAAAGATTTTCCAAAACCTGAGTCACCACATTGTGGATGACGATCATCCACTCAGTGAAACTTTTACATCCTTTGGCTGGGACAACCTGCTCGGCGATTAGGATCTTGACTCTTTTATAAAATTAGGATAGTCCGAGGCTCGGAGGCTTAGTGCAGTATGTATTCAAAAAAGATAGTCATTCGCTATGAGGCGGATATTGTCGATAAACCTGTGGTGTACAGCCTTGTAAAGGATTTTGATCTTGCCTTCAACATAATGAGGGCAAGAGTCTCGCCGCGAAGAGAAGGGCTGGTGGTTCTCGATCTTTCCGGCAAAAAGAGAAACTTTGACCGGGCCATCCGTTACCTCAAGGATCTGGGCCTGAATGTTGAACCGCTTTCCAAAAGTGTTACACAAAATGTCGATAAATGCGTGCACTGCGGCGCCTGTCTGGCATTCTGCTCAACCGGGGCCCTGTATATCGATAAGAAAACCATGAAAGTTTTGTTCGATCCTGAAAAGTGTAACGGTTGTGGATTGTGTGTCAAGGGCTGCCCCGCGAGAGCGATGGAAATCAACCTTTTATAACCTAATCCGCCACAGTGTCTTTCTCCTTTTTAACCGATTCTCCAACCTTATCGGCCAGGATTTTCCCCTTATCTATGATGTTTTTTCCCGCTTCTATCATACCTTCGCCATGATCTCCAACCCGTTCAGCCATTTCCCTTACATTTCCGGGAAATTTATCAGGCGCCGTGTAATAATAATATCCCAAAAGAGCGATAAACACCAAACCCGTTATCAACATCAATTTAAGCAATCCCTTGAAAATGAAGTAGATCAGCAAAAGAGCAACGGCGGCAAATATAATAACGGCCAACGGATGAGCCGACAGATAATTGATAAGATTGTCCACAATTACAGCCTCCTGAACTTCACAGTATTTAAGCGGGTCGAATTTAGCATATACACCCTTTATACCTCAATCCATTTCTGAAGCGCATTTATAATCTTCAGGGCCTGGTCTCTGCTCGAAATATTGAATTTGCTCTGCTGGCGGTATTCATCATTCAATTTGCGGTA
>CAZRUU010000259.1:0-1769 GCA_964603235.1 uncultured Syntrophaceae bacterium
AGACTTTCAGGCCCATTTCCGCCCCCATTGCAGAGACAGCCATTCCTGCTGGACCTAGCCCGATACAAATTAGATCAAAGTCATATTTCATATCTTTCTCCTCTTTGAATTTTATCAGATAACGTTGAGCGTAACCGGGCACGGCTTTTTGCGCTCCTAGTTAACGCGCTGGTTCTGCTTATCATTAATAGTGAGTCCACATGCGAATAACTTTTACGATTTTTTCGTCGTTAAAAACCTGATAAATCAATCGGTGCTGAATATTTATTCGCCGTGAATAAGCGCCGGCTAAATCACCGACGAGTTTTTCGTAAGCTGGTGGGACCTGGTAAGGATTTTCGCGAAGAATTTGGATTATTGATTCAGCTTTCGCTTTCAGTCCAGACGACGCTAATCTTTTTGCGTCTTTCTTGGCTTGTTTTGTAAAAACAAGTCTCCAACTCACCAGTCAAGTTCCTCACTGCACTCCTCCAATGGCGTTGCTAACCCTTTACGGATAGATTCGCGCATTCCAGGAATGTTTAAAAGGTAGATGGTTTCTTGAATTGAACGCCAGTCATCCTCGGATACTAAAACAGCGTTTCCACGTTTCCCTGTAATAAGGATTGGCTCATGGGACGATGAAGTTTGATCGATAAGACGATATAATTTAGTTCTTGCCTCTGTGGCTGACAGTGTCGGCATATTGTACCTCGCTTTTTTGCAAAGGTACGCCATAGCGTACGCAATGTCAAGGTATTTTTAAAGCAGAACCATTAAATGTTAAGCAATAAATCAGTGCTATTGTCTATCGATATGTTGTTTCTTGATTTTAATATTATATTGATATTGCCTAATCCGTAATGGAAAAGCAAGAGTTTTGTAATCACAAAAACCCTCGCAAATTGCTGGATCGGGATTGCACATTCGGATAGTTCTTCTCTACATAAAATTCACAGGGTCCACATCGACCCTGATACGCAAGCCGGTTTCCCCGTTGTCTGCCAGTATGTTGACGGCCAGGGCGTGCAGGGCCTTTATGTCGTTTCCCTTGAGGATCATGTGCCACCGGTAACGGCCCTTGACTCTGGACAGGGGGGCCTCTGCGGGTCCCAGCACGGAGATATTTCCTCCTGCCTGCCCGGCAAGATTTCTGGCAACGGTATTCAGATGTTTGACACAGCCGGTGATCCGGGCTTCGTTTGTAGCTGATATTGTGAGGTTTACCATACGGCTGAAGGGCGGGTAGCCAAGCTCCCGGCGTGTTTGGATCTCGTCATTGTAGAAACTGATATAGTTGTACTCCCGGGCCCGCTTTATGGCGTAGTTGTCCGGGTTGAAGGTCTGTATGATAACTCTTCCCGGTGAATCACCTCTTCCCCCCCTACCTGAAACCTGTGTCAGTACCTGAAAGGTCTTTTCCGCGGCCCTGAAATCGGGAATGTTCAGGGAGTTGTCCGCTGATACGACCCCGACCAGAGTGACCCCGGGGAAATCATGACCTTTTGTGATCATTTGCGTTCCCACAAGGATATCTATCTCACCTCTGTCGAGGGATTTGAGAATTTTTTCGTATGCCCCCTTTTTCGAGGTGGAGTCACTATCCATCCTTTTTACCCTCGCGCCGGGGAATAGTGTGGTTATTTCCTCCTCCACTCTCTCTGTACCCATACCATAACTTTTTATGCGGGAACCCCCGCATGAGGGACATATCGGAGGGGCTTTTATGCGAAAATTGCAGTAGTGGCATCGAAGAGAATTGTCGTTTCTGTGATGTGTCATGGAGACGG
>CAZRUU010000260.1:0-1746 GCA_964603235.1 uncultured Syntrophaceae bacterium
TATCAATTATCTCCAGGCCCGACATACCTGGCATCTTTAGATCCACGAAAACCAGGTCCGGGTGTTTTTCCCTGGCGATTCTAATACCGTCCAGTCCATTCCCCGCTGTAATTACAGAATGTCCGGACTTCTCCAGCACCTGTCTACAACCATCCCTTATGGTTTCTTCATCATCAATTATAAATATAAGCTCTTTGGAAACTTTTTCTGTTTCTGACATGGGCACCTACCCTATCAACTCTCCTACATATTTTATGAGATCATCTGCCTTGACGGGTTTGTGTAATACCATGTTTACCTTCGGGGATTCTTCGGAAGGTTCAAAGGCCTGGTACGGACCCTGAAGATCGACAGCACTTAGCACAATAAGGGGCATATCCTTTCCCTGTTCCATGGAGCGAACCTTTGAAACGACCTCAAACCCCTCCCCCCATGTTTCCATCATCATATCCACAATAGCCAGATCTGGAGCAACAGATTTTACCATATCAACTCCACTTTTCCCATCCTCTGCCAGGAATACTTCATACCCACTCTTTTCAAGTATAAGCCTGGTCGCCATCAGAAAATCCTTGTCATCGTCTATCAGAAGTACTTTTTTCTTTGCGGTCATAATTTTTTTCCCCCTTATCTATCTTAATCAATGTTACGGCAAGACCAATGCCAAAATACAACTACTTGGATTGTATGAACATATTTTATCTATTCTTCCCGATAAGTTTATTCACCCTGGATAAAAGCTCCGCAACCGGCACCGGTTTGGATACGTAGTCGTCCGCCTCCAGGTATTCACCGTCTGTCTCGGGAGAAAACTTGAAACCCGTCTTTTCCGTCACAGCGGTCACCATTATTATGGGAATCATTCTACAGGCCTCATCGTTTTTCAGGTCAGAGCAGAGTTCAAACCCGTCAGTATGCTTTTCCATCATAACGTCAAGAATAATGAGATCGGGAAGCACCCTGTCAATCGCCTTGCGACCCTCTTTAATATTCAAGACCTGTTCCACCTTGTAGCCGCTATTTTCAAGCACTATACTAAGTGCTTTCCCGTAATCCTCGTCATCATCAACAATAAGTATCCTCTTTTCCTCGGACATTCCTTCCTCCAGGTCTGCTTTTTTAATTATCATGCCTCAGCGATTGCCTTTACAACCTTCAGTGTGCCTATATGAACGGGACAATAATCGGAACACCTCCCGCACCCTACACAACCGCAGATCGCTTCCTGAATATCGGTTTCATTGTAATGCAAGAGCTTGTGCTCGTGACGTCTTTTCAGTCTCAATGCCTGGGTACCCCTCGGGTTATGGCCGGAGGCCTCCCTGGTGAATCCTCCGAAGAGACAGGCATCCCATGAGCGTACCCTCAGACCTTCGCCCGGTTTTGTCTCGAAATCAGAAACATTAAAGCAGGTGCAGGTAGGGCAGACAAAGACACACCCTCCTCATATGATACATTTTCGGCCGAAGTATTCCCATATCTTCTCGCTCACCAAAGCATCGCGAAGTCTGTTCATAGCCTCTTTTAGAGCGGACACCTTCTCTACAGACTCCGATGCCTTTAGCTTAAACTCCTCTATCCTTGTCCCGGCCTCAGTATCATCAATCTTTTTAAAGGGCTCTTTGACTATTAATTTTCCCCCTCTCGCTTTCGGCTTCTACAAGAAATTCGTCCCCCACATCGTAAAGCTGGAGATCAAATCCCTTTTCGGCAAAGGGACCGCTTCCTACTGTAGTGCAGAAACAA
>CAZRUU010000261.1:0-1645 GCA_964603235.1 uncultured Syntrophaceae bacterium
CCGTTTTTATGGAATGATGCCGTCCTGCCGGTCAGGACACACTATCTTTATACCGCAAGGCAAGTACGCCGGTCCTTGCAATCTTATCAATACTGAAAGGTCTGAGAAAGTTGATAACCGTTTCCACCTCTTCCCTGCTTCCCGCAACCTGGACAATACAATAATCACTGCGCATGGAAATGATCTTGCAGTCAAACATCCCAATGGACCGTACTATTTCAGTCCTGTCTTTTTGATCCAGATCGATTCCTATAAGTATCATTTCCCTCTGCGCGGATTGGCCCGGGACCAGCTCGGTAACATCCAGGACATCGACCAGCCTGTTCAACTGCTTCTTTACCTTTTCGATAAAGTCCGAATCAGCGTTGGTAATTGACGTTATCCTTGAAATTTCAGGAGAAATTGTTTCCGCCACACATAGACTCTCTATATTATAACCAAGCCTTCCAAATACACCGGTAACCCTGGACAGCACACCTGGCTTGTTGTTAACCCGCATCGCGATTATACGTTCTCTCATCCTCATTTTTACTCATCCTTTCGTTTAAACTCAGATTCTTTTACCCCTGCCTTCCACCTATCATATCTATGTTCGACCGTCCCGGCGGTATGATAGGAAAGACATAAGTATCAGGATCAACAAGCACCTCTAACAGAAAGGGCCCGTCGGCAGTACACATCTTTTCTATACCTGATCCGGAATCCTCAACAGAGACCCTGTCGGCTTGTATGCCAAAACCTCTGGCTACGGTAACGATATCAACCTTGTTGCCCAGTTCTATATCATTGAAGCGGGCGCCATAGAACAGATCCTGTATCTGGCGTATCATACCGAGATGCCCGTTGTTAAAAACCACTATCTTGACAGGCAGATTGTAATAACTTATTGTCGCAAGTTCCTGTATGTTCATAAAAAATCCACCGTCCCCCGAAAAAACAATTACACCGTGATCCGGCATTCCAACCTTCACACCCATCGCCGCGGGGAGGCCAAACCCCATTGTACCCAATCCGCCCGGCGTAATCATGCCACGGGGAGTCTTTGTTTCCCAGGATCGAACCGTCCATATCTGGTTCAGTCCCACGTCTGTAATGGCTATGGTTCCCTCCGGCATAGCCATCTGGACATCTCTGACAAAGGCGCCCGCCGGCCCACATTCTTTCATTGGCCTGTCCCTACCCAAGAAATTCCTTTCTTTCTCTATCCTGTTCAACCATTCGCGTCTCTCTTTTCTTTCCACGAGGGGAGTCAACTTTGTAAGGGCTTCATGAATATCATACACCAGCGATATATCCGCCTTTATGACCTTACTGATGGAGGATGGGTCTATATCTATCTGGGCAATGGTGGCAAGAGGGGCAAATTCTTTCACAATCGAGGTACTGCGATCACTGAAGCGGGCTCCCATCGTCAGGATAAAATCTGAATCGTGTACAATACGATTAGCCAGTTCATTCCCATGTGTGCCTATGAAGCCCAGATTGAACCCATTTGAAGCGTATACCGAACCAATACCCATCATTGTGGAAACAAACGGAATATTACCCTTTTCAATCAATCCGGCAAGTTCCTCACATGCCTGAGAGAGCTTCACGCCTCCACCGATGAGAATAACCGGCCTTTCGGACATATTCATATAGTTCG
>CAZRUU010000262.1:0-1630 GCA_964603235.1 uncultured Syntrophaceae bacterium
TCTCGTGGTTTTTTGGTAGGTAGGTGGTGGCTTTAGTAAAAATAAAAGGGTTCCACATATTGATTCACTCGTAAAAAGTCGGATTTTGCTCTCTTTCCGTCATTCCGTGCTTGACACGGAATCCAGTATTTTTAAGTAGTTATGGATTCCTGCTTTCGCAGGAATGACACTATTATTTACTTTTTACGAAAGCGTCTATATTAACCGGCAAATGATCTTGGGTTTTGACTAGAACAGCGGTTTATTTTTGAAGGCCTTTAACAACAATTTATAGATATCGGCACCTGAGTGTAGACCATCAAAGGCGGTTTTCTTCCGGCAAGGTATAAATCAACGGCTTAGAGGGATTCTGGAGTCAGGCCAAGGAACGCTTGATCAAACATCATGGCGTTTCCAAGGAGCAATTCCCTCTCTATTTGAAATAACTAGAGTTTCGGTATGATAATCGTAACAATGACTTTTTTGATCTGGTAACAACGTTCACCTATCAGTTATGAAGATTTATAAGGATAGCAGATGATCTGCTGTAATATCTCTGTCCGTCTCATGGCCACCTCCCGGTGACCATTCTAAACCGGGCAGATTACGTGCTCCTAACAATGGACAATTTTACATCGACATTGCAATTAACGTTTCGTAGCGTATAATGATCAAATATGTCAAACATTATGCAGCTTTCTTTTTAGTTGGCACTCGTTGTCATTATAGGGAACATCGGATGAAAGTTCCCAGGACAAAAGCAAAAATATTAGGCACAATGGGGGGGAGCAGTGAAGCGAGCAGACAATTATTTAAAGCTCGGAGCCTGAAAGTTTTATCCTGCCACTTTTGTTCAAGCCTTTTTTGCGATAGTGAGGGAGGCTATCGCTTTGGGCTTATTCAGCGGTATGGCTTTCATCCTACTTGTAGGCATATCTCAAGCCCTTGTTGCAGAAGAGATTCAACCTACTAATACTATGGCACTTTCATGAACATAGTTGAAAACGATTATTGTGGAAAATTACTATCCATACACATTTGTGAATGGCAGAAGAGGAGAAGCAAAAAACACGGCTTGGAGCCTACCCTTAGGCCTCGGAGCAGACCGGCAAATTGAATGCCCTCAGACAGGCATCCACAACATCGGGATCATACTGGGACCCACGGTGGGCTCTTATTTCATCAAGGGCCTGCTGTAAAGGAAAGGCATCCCGGAAAACCCGATGAGAAGTCAGGTCTCCAAGGGCATGGGCCACAGCCAGGATCCTGGCTTCGATGAGAATATCCTCCCCCTTGATCTCCCGAGGGAATCCGGATCCATCGAAACACTCACGATGTTGAAGAGCAATGTCGGCGATGGGCCAGAGGGAATCGACCTCTTTTAAAATGTCGTAACTCAACTGTGGATACTGGCGATACAGGGTCAACCCATGTCCTGTCAACTGTTCAGAATCCTGAATGATGTTAACGGGTATATTCACAAAACTGATGTCATAGACGTGAGCTGCCAACCAGAGTCCCTCCACCGAGAAGTCGGGAAGTTCCATTCCCACGGCGATGGCGTGTGCAAAATACGCGACTCGCTGGTGATGACCAGGAGCATAGGGTCCGCGCAATTCAATCGCTTCCGAGAATGCTTTCATCGTCCCCG
>CAZRUU010000263.1:0-1581 GCA_964603235.1 uncultured Syntrophaceae bacterium
CAACCGGAATGCAATTTCAAGCAGGTGAAGTCTGAAAAACAGCTCAGAGGCAAATCCTCTGCAAAAGCGGGATTGCCACTGTTATAAATACAGAGGTAGAGTAAAGGAGTACAGAATGGATCAAAAGATTTCTTTAACCATTGATGGCAAAAAGCTGGAGGCATCTCCGGGACAGACGATTCTGGAAGTGGCAAGAGAAAACGGCATATATATTCCGACTCTTTGCCATTACGAGGGAACCACAAATCCAGGCGCATGCCGTGTCTGCGTTGTAGAGATTGAGAATGCAAGAACTCTGGCAGCTTCATGCTGCATGCCGGCGAGTCCAGGAATGGTCGTAAAGACTGATACAAAAAGGGTTATAAATGCCCGGAGGTTGGTTATAGAGCTTTTGTGGGCTTCCGGTGATCATAACTGTCTTACCTGTGAGAAAAACGGTATGTGTGAACTTCAGGATCTCATCTATAAACTGGGTATTGAAAAGCCCCGGTTTCCAATCGAATCACCCGGATACGAAATCGAAGATGCGAACAGCATGATTCGAAGAGATCTCAACAAATGCATCCTCTGCGGCCGGTGCGTGAGGGTCTGCAGTGAAATCAGGGGCAACAGTGTCATCGATTTCTCCATGCGCGGGTCGAAAACAAGAATCGCTCCCGCTTTTTATAATGATTTGATTGATTCTGAATGCGAATTTTGCGGTGCCTGTGTCCAGGCCTGTCCGGTCGGCGCTCTGACATTTAAACAGGCGAGGTTTGGCGGTCGTCCCTGGGAAGTTCAAAAAGTACAAACAACTTGTCCGCACTGCGGAGCAGGCTGCCAAATGGAATTATGGGTAAACAAAGACAGGATCGGTGCAGTCTATGGCGTCGAAGGCACAAATACCGAAAACAGGGGACAACTTTGTGTTAAGGGCAGATTTGGTCTCGATTTTGTGCATAGTGAAGAACGCCTTACTAAGCCCCTGATAAAGAAAAATGGAGAGCTTCAGGAAGCAAGCTGGGACGAAGCGCTGGATATGGTTGCCTCCAACTTCAAAAAGATAAAGGAAAAATATGGAAGTGATGCCTTGGGCGGCATAGCATCTTCGAAATCTACCAATGAGGATGTTTATCTGTTCCAGAAATTTATACGTGTCTGTCTGGGCACAAACAATGTAGATTTTTGTACCCGTTTCTGTCACACACCCAGCGCTGTCGCCCTCTCCCGCGCCTTCGGGGGTGGCGCGATGACAAACTCCATGCGCTTATCCGAAAAAGCCGATGTTATCTTGATATCAGGTCTTAATTTGACCGAAATGTGTCCGGTACCAAGTGCCTTGATAAAACAACTGGTAACATTTGGTAATCTGAAACTCATCGTTGTAGATCCGAGAAGAATTAAGATAATAGATAATACCGAGATCTGGCTGAGCCCGAAGATTGGAACGGATCTCGCGTGGACCAATGGTATGATGAATGTGATTATAAATGAAGATCTTTACGATCATGATTTTGTAGAGAGAAGAACGGAAAAATTCGATGAGTTAAAAGAAGTGGTTTCCAGATACACTCCGCAGAAGGTAGAAGAAATTACAGAAAT
>CAZRUU010000264.1:0-1569 GCA_964603235.1 uncultured Syntrophaceae bacterium
TGTTCAATCCCCGTTTTTCCGGGGGAACAAAGATGCCCTTTTTACTTGACCAGACTGTTTCCCCCCCGATCGCTATCTCTCCCGAGTCCGGTGTTTCCAATCCGACGATACATCTGAGGAGCGTGGTCTTTCCGCATCCACTCGGGCCTAAAAGGGTAAAGATTTGTTTGGCAGGAATGGTCAGATCAACATCGGCCAGAGCTCTGATTCTCTTACCTTCCGAGAAATAATCCTTGTTTAACCCTTCAATGCGAATACCCATGGATACGTACCGAAAAGGTTCTGAGACCGGGAGCATCCAATCTCAGAACCTTGAAGCAGTTGACGTCATTGAAAAGGAACCATCGTTACGGCATGGCGAAGATCTTCTTAAATTCTCCTCCCCAATGGCGGATTTCCTTATCCGATAACACCCGAATGGGCAGAACCGTTGCTTTGTCGATGCCAGCTATGGGAGGATAAACACCGGGACAGAGAACATACTCACCCACCTTATCCGCCAGCAGCTGCATGGCATCTCTGGACAGCCAGTAATCCACGAATAGCTTGGCAGCATTGGGATGCTTAGTGGTGGAGGCAATAGATATTCCCCGGGGAGTCCCCAGCAGAGGTTGCTCAACTCTTGCCCAATCCAGAGGGGCAGGCGCCTTGGTGATAATGTATTTCGGCATAGAGATAGCGATCAGCTTCTCGCCGCTCTCCACCGGTGCGGGGGTGGGGCCAAAAGATTTGACAAACATTGGCTTATTGGCCGCGAGACCTTTGACAAATTTCATCCAGGCCTTTTCAGAGGGAAAAACATTCTCTTTCAACCCTATGAGCCATGAAATAGTGGTCGCATGGGCAGAGGGATTGGCCATAACAATCTTTCCCTTCCATTTGGGGTCTGTCAGGTCTTCGTACTTTTTGGGGACATCGGCTGGTTTGACAAGCTCCTTGTTATAAATCAGGGCGACATATTCAATACCAAAAATCTGAATCTTATCGTCTTTTCTTGTCCATTCGGGATAGATGGCGGCCGAGGGTGAATTGTACGCTGTCAGAACGCCCTTATCCTTCAGGAGTTCCATGATCGGGAGTGGCGACTGAAGTACGTCGGCAATAAGCTTTCCGGCCTGATACTCGGTCAGGACGGTCGCGAAGAATTTAGAGGTGGAAATTCTCGTATATTCTCCCTTGACACCTTCATCCTTGGTAAACGCCTGCATAATGGGTTGGATGGCCGTGATGTTGGCGTAAAACGATACCTTCCCCTCCGCCTTTGCCTTCTCAACAAGGGCCTGATCTGCTGAGTACGCATAAGGTACCATAAAAAAAACAACCAGTAACAAAACTATAAATTTTTTCATAGTTACACCTCCCCTAATTGTATGCTGCTCATGTACTATTTTATCTATCTTCTTTGATAGACACCCCAAGTCCCTGGAGCCAGACCGTAACGTCCTGGCAATTCATAAGCACTAATTTTCCTATACTCCTCAAATATATCTTTCACAATACAATTTTTTCAGTCGGTATTTTGTCTTGCCGGGCAAAATGCAGGTGTAAGGTTAAGGATGGAAGATGAGC
>CAZRUU010000265.1:0-1539 GCA_964603235.1 uncultured Syntrophaceae bacterium
AGAAAATATCGGAGATTGGCCTGATTGAGATGACCCGCCAGAGGAGGAGAAAGAGCCTTAGAGAGACAATGTGCGAGACATGCCCGTACTGTGGAGGCAGGGGAACTGTTAAATCCAGTACAAGTGTATGTTACAAGATATTCAGAGAACTGGAAAGAGAAGCTGCTTATGATATCGCGGGAACTCTCTGCGTACTCGTCCATCCGGATGTAGCAAAACTCCTTCTAGAAAACGAGAACAACACTCTGAAAGACCTGGAGAAAAGACTAGGCAGAAAAATCCTGGTCGAAACAGACAACAGCTTCCACCGGGAGAATTTCGAGATAATACCGGTGCAATAAGACGGATCAATCCCCCTTTCCAAAGAGGATCAGTGCCCCATATTATTAACCTGTTTCGCCAGCGGTTTTTCGAATGCTTACCTCTGATCGACTGGCATGAAACTCAATCTCAGTCGCCGAAGGGAAGTTTGAGACCCTTCAGCTTGTCTGTCAGACCCTTCGGCAACGCAAAGCCGCCGCTGCTTTCTTCCTTCTCTTCCTTTGCTTCCCTGTCGGCTCCGGCAAAGGTTTCCATGATATTTCCAGCCTTCGTATAGTCGCCGGGGACTTCGAAAAGTTTCTTGGACTGGCGTCCCTTCTTGATGTTTCTCAACTCGGTAACATTCCCGTCTTCCATCTTGGTACGAATAGGCATATCCAGTTTCTTGGAAATCCAGACCACGGAACGGCTTTTACTTTTAAATCCCATGACTTCAACAACCATTTCAACAGACTTTTTGCGACATTTAAACCCATTGATCGTTTCAGTTCCCAGATCTTTTTCAGTCTTTGATTTGATCGCTCCCTTGGCCATGCTTTCCCATTCTTTCTCATTCAGGGGTCTCTCAAAGTATTTTTTATCGCCGGGATTCAGCATCCAATAAAGATTGAGGTCCCTTCGCATAATCATTATCATACTACCTTTGCCCTGCGGGGAGCGCATCTCGGTCCGTATCTTCTCAGGAGTTATATATATCTTTCCCTTGTTCTGAATCTTACCGTTGGGTGCAAGAGTCACCTGATCGGCTGAAAAATTTTTTATCTTGCCGGCATAGGCAGACCCTGTCGACACAAAAATCACAGCCATAGCAATAAGGTATAACAGCAACCACCTCTTTCCAATAAACATATTTGACCCTCCTTTATCTTTGCGTGTAATTTAAAATCTGCCCGTCAGCCACGGGATACGGCAATTTTTAATCTTGAATGTTTGATTTTTAATTAAAAACGTTATAACGAAAAATAAGCTTTGATTTCGCGCTTTCTTTCTTTTAGTTATTATCGTTGATTTTTTTCCATTTTTGCAAGAACTTTACACTTATGGAGGGCTAATCAGAAAAGACTACTTTTTTAAGTGTAGTACAAAAGAGCAAATATATCTCCATATATTTGTTGCCTTTTCATCTGTATTAGTATATTTGTCCCCCTGTATTCGGCATAAAGATATTAATTGTTCCCGTAAACCCGAAATCTGACATTTATATATTGACAAACGGCG